>CACWUI010000172.1 GCA_902764045.1 uncultured Lachnospiraceae bacterium | reverse complement strand
CCAAGTCCTGCGATAAGTCCGTTTACATTTACGCCAAATGCTTCAAGCAGCGCAAGAACTATGATGACCGGAACTATGATCTTTACCGCATCAAATGTTACAGATGCAAATGTATTTTTTTCTTCTCAGAATCTTTATCCGTCCATTTTTTTTTGAACTTTGTGAGTACGATCCACCCAAAAATCGCAAGTCCTATGATTATAAGACTTGCTATAAAGTATTTTGATGTAAAAAAAGAATGTAATCCTTCCATTTGTCGTGACCAGTCTGTCTTTGATTAATTTTATTAAAACATTTTCCCCGTGCGCTGCCGATCAGGAACGCATACCGATTACAGCTTTTATCTTTTAAAAGATACTTCAGCAAGCTGTCCGTTCTGCCTCCTTATCGTATTGATTTTATCCTTTTTACCCGGGTTTTTCAACACGGAAAATACAGGTGAGACAGAGGCGAGGGGACGGACCCAATGTCTTTCTCTTTACTACATGCGATGATTATTATAGAATAAATTAAGATTATCGGTCTCATTCTTCTTTACCGGACGACCATGGATTTAAGTAACCGGATTATTTACTTGAGCGGAGCGAAAGAAGAAGAAAAAAAATATACTGAAAAAATTCCTTATGCTCCCTGCAGCAGTTTTCTGCGGAGTGGCAGTTTTTACCGGAGCAGGCGCCGTGTATGCTTCGGACTCTCCTTTTGACGATATACCTGAGGATGCCGCAAGCTACACGCTTGTATGGCCTGACGGGTCAGATGAAACATTTACAGACAGGCAGGAAGCCGAGGAAGCCTGGGAAAAGGAAAAACTGCTCGGCACATACACGACAGGTGAAAACGGGCAAATCTCACTTGAGGGATATGCAGCAAAAGGAAATATAAGGCTTTTCGAATCTGTGGTCCCCGAAGGATATACTGCAGATAAACTCTCCACACCGGCAGAACTTTCCGACGGCAGCATCATCTTGGTGAATCATAAAGAACATAAAGATACTCCATCAAAAAAGAATGACAGTAATAATTCAAAGCACTCATCTTCCCCGAAAACCGGCGATCCTGATGCTGCATCAATATGGAAGATCATCGCTGCATCTTCCGCTGTTGCCGCTGTTTCGGCGTTAAGTGTTATCTTAATACGCAGAAAAAAAGGTAAGATGCTGATCGTATTTTTAACCGCAGGAGCAATAGGCGCCGGCACGTTAGCAGCCTCCGTAAAAGCAACTGCCGAAGACAGATCGTCTGCATTTACAGTAAATAAAACCGATGATGAAGGGAATCCCGTAAAAGGCGCTGTATTTGAAGTTTACGGAAAGCCTTATGATGTCACATGGGAGCCGGCGCCTGATGTGCAGACTTCTGACATAGTGATCCTTTACACAAACGATGTCCACTGCGGCGTTGACAACAACGTGGGCTATGCAGGAGTTGCCGCATATAAAAAAGACATGGAAGATGCAGGAAATGCGGTCATCCTTGTGGACGACGGCGACCATGTCCAGGGTGCTTCTCTGGGCACACTGACAAAGGGAGAGGCTCTCATAGATATCATGAACGCCATGGGATACGATGCCGTCACCCCCGGAAACCATGAATTTGATTACGGCGCAGACCAGTTCCTTACTCTGGCGGAAAAAGCAGATTTTCCTTATGTATCATGCAACTTTACCGACCTGCGCACAGGCGAACTGGTTTTTGAGCCCTATAAGATAATGGAAACTGCAGGACGTAAGATCGCATTTGTGGGCGTCACAACCGCCAACACCATTCTTGAAAGCACGCCCGGCCGCTTCTCTGATAAAGACGGCAACATCATTTACGGTTTCTGTGAAGGGGCAGACGGCCGGAATCTTTACAATGCGGTACAAAAGGCTGTAGATTCCGCAAGGGCTGAAGGTGCGGATTACTGCATTCTTCTGGGCCACCTTGGTTCAAATGCAAGCTACAGCCCTTACACATCCTCCGAAGTGATAAATAACACCACCGGCATAGATGCCGTGATCGACGGACATTCACATACGATCATGGAAATGGAAAAAGTAAAGAACGCCGAAGGTCACGATGTGGTGCTTACCCAGGACGGTTATCAGCTGCCCTACATAGCAAAGGTCACCATAGACCGGGCAGGCAATATAAGATCCGAACTTATA
>CACWUI010000171.1 GCA_902764045.1 uncultured Lachnospiraceae bacterium | reverse complement strand
TCTGTTACCATAGGAAAGTTTGACGGTGTACATCTGGGGCACCGCGCACTTATAGAAGAGACCGTAAGATATGCCGGATTTGCCGGTCTTTTATCCTGCGTTGTCACTTTTAATAATGCGGCAGTTTTTTTGGGGGATAAAGATAAAAAAGTGCTTACCACCATCGAAGAAAAAAGCATTCTTTTTGAAAGAGCGGGCGTGGACGTAATGGTTGTCCTTGAGTTTACCGATGTTTTAAGGAATATGCTGCCTAAAGAGTTTATTGATTTCTTTCTGGTAAATATGCTGAATGTATCGTCAGTGACTATCGGCTCCGATTTTTATTTCGGAAGGAACAGACAGGGCAGTGTAAGAGATTTTACGGATGCACAGATGGAATACGGTTTTAATGTTACCGTGCTTGACAAAGAAAAGTTTGAAGGTGAGGAGATAAGCTCTACGCGAATAAGGGAATGCATAAAAAAAGGTGAGTTAAATAAAGCCAACAGCTTACTGGGATATGATTATATGATCGCCGGCAAAACGGAATCCGGCAAGAAAAAGGGAAGACAGATAGGCGCTCCCACCTTAAACCTTTATCCTTTACCCGAAAAACTTGTACCGCCTTTGGGGGTTTATGCTTCAAAAGGGATCCTTGAAGGAAAAGAATATAATGCCGTCACCAATATCGGAGTGTGCCCCACGGTGATCGAAAACAAAGAGATAAGCGTGGAAACACATCTCATTAATTACAGTTCCGACAGGGAAATGTACGGGGAACAATTTGAGGTTCATCTTTGCGATTTCATAAGAGAAGAGAAAAAGTTTGATTCGGTTGAAGATTTATACGCCCGGATACAGGAAGATGTAAAAGAGGCAGAAAAAATTCTTGCTAAGTAACTGATCACATGCTATAATACATCAGATATATACCGATGATTCAGTGGACGGAATCTCCAACCGCTGCTTAATTATTCGGGATCTCAAGTTTTAAATTCAGGAGGATTTTATTATGATTTCAACAGAAAAGAAAAAGCAGATCATCAGTGAGTACGGCAGAAATGCCAATGATACCGGTTCACCCGAGGTTCAGGTGGCTCTCCTTACCGAAAGGATCAAGGAGCTTACAGAGCACCTTAAGGTTAACAAAAAGGATTACCATTCAACAAGAGGACTTCTTAAGATGGTAGGTAAAAGAAGAGGCTTACTTGATTATCTGAAGAATAAAGACATCGAGGCTTATCGTACGCTGATCAGCAGACTCGGATTAAGAAAGTAATTTATTGTTTTTTATGCGGTGGGGCTGTGAAAAGACCCCGCCGCATTTTTGTTTTTAAAGAAAGGAAAAAAATGTCAGGACATTCAAAATTTTCGAATATACGTGCCAAAAAGGAAAAAAATGACGCCGCAAGAGGAAAGATTTTTACAAGACTGGGAAAGGAGATCGTTGTTGCGGTAAAAGAGGGCGGCCCGGATATAAACAACAACAGCAAGCTTAAGCAGGTGGTAGCAAAGGCCAAGTCCTGTAATATGCCCGGGGACACCATCGATCGTGCCATAAAAAAGGCTGCATCCGGAAGTGAAGCAGACCTTGAGGCTATCTACTATGAAGGCTACGGTCCCAATGGTACCGCCATTATAGTGGAGGCCCTTACCGACAACAGAAACCGCGCCGCATCAAATATTAAGTTCTGTTTTACAAAAGGAAACGGAAATGTAGGTACGCCGGGCTGTGTATCATATATGTTTGATACAAAGGGTCAGATCCTTATTGATAAAGACAAATGTTCCATGGAAGCTGATGACCTTATGATGCTTGCCTTAGACGCCGGTGCTGAGGACTTCAGTGAGGAGGATGGTATTTATGAGATACTTACCGAGCCTGAAAGCTTTGATGCGGTCTGTGAGGCTCTTGAAGACGCCGGCATCAAAACAGAAAACTCCGAGGTGACAAGGATCCCCCAGACTACGGTTAAACTCTCTTCTGAGGAAGATATTAAGAACATGGAAAAGATTCTGGATATGCTGGATGAGGA
>CACWUI010000170.1 GCA_902764045.1 uncultured Lachnospiraceae bacterium | reverse complement strand
TTGATCTTAAATCTGTCATCAACAGGCATATATACAGCCCAAAATACGCCTTCAGAGTCATAAACCCTGTACATCTCAGCCGTTTCTGTCACATCAGGATCAAACATATGCTTAAAAAGCGCATTTCCGTTATATAAAAGCCGGTCAAATTCTTTTGTAAGCCTGAGTTTAGGAAACTCTGAAAACACTTCTTCAGTGCCGATGATAATATCATTTAAAGAGCCTTCATCTGCGGCTTTTTGAATATCATCAAGCCTGAGGCATTGGTCAAGACTGAAACCTCCTGAGCCTGTCCTTGTAAGCTCACTCATGCATGCACCGCAGCCCAGGGCTTCCCCTGCATCATCAATAAGTGTTCTGATATATGTCCCCTTTGAACAGTCAACCGTAAACTCCACGGTATCGCCGGTAAAGCCAAGTATGTCGATGCCATAAATTTCCACGATCCTGGGCTTTCTTTCCACCTCTATCCCCTGTCTTGCAAGGTCGCAAAGCTTTTTACCATTTACTTTCAGAGCGGAATACATTGGAGGTATCTGCGTACAACTGCCTTTAAAGGACAAAAGGACCGCTTCTATCCTGTTTATATCCTTTACAGGCTTTTTTTCACATAATATTTTGCCACTCACGTCCAGTGTGTCGGTTTTTTTACCCAGAAGCATCTTTGCCCTGTACTGTTTCCCTGAAGAGGTAAGCTTTTCGGCGATTTTTGTAGCATTACCGAGGCACACCGGTAAAACCCCGCAGGCATCAGGGTCAAGTGTTCCCGTATGCCCGATCTTTTTTTGACCAAGGATCTTGCGAAGACAGGCCACCACATCAAAAGATGTATAACCCTTTTCTTTATATACAGGCAGGATTCCGTTGTACATATTATTTTCCTTTTGATTCTTTTATATAGTCAAAAATGTCCTGAAGGATTTCTTCGTATCCCTTAAAAGACGAATAACCGGCAGCTCTCACATGACCGCCGCCACCGTTTCGCGCAGCAAGTCTGCTGACATCTATAAGCTTTTTAGATCTGAGGCTTATCTTCTTTGCACCCTCACTTGGATAAATGAATACAGCGATCTCCACTCCGTCTGTAAGCCGCAGCTGTTCCACTATACCACCCAGGTCGGATGGTTTTACATTAGCAGACGCTGCCTCCTCAGGAGTAAGGATAGAATAAATACCGAAACCATCATCAAATAAAACGCTTTTTGAAAGAACTGTGCCCAACGCCTTTGAGGCTTCGAAACTTCTTGCATAAAAAGAATTATCAATTACGGATGTAAAATAAGCTTTCCCGCAATATTCATGGTCTTCTCAGAGGTACATTCGTATTTGAATACACCGGTGTCATGGATTATCCCGGTATAGAGACACTCGGCTATGTCTTTATCTATCAGACTTTCTTCAAGCAGACCGTACAAAACCTCACAGGTGGAGCTGGCATCCGGTTGAATTTCGTTGAAATCCGCAAATCCACCTTTATTGCTGACATGATGATCAATGCAGACTGTTTTTACGGCATTTTTAAACATGTCCGAAAAAGGCCTGATCCTGTCTTCCGATGCGCAATCAAGAACAAAGAACACATCATATGTCATATCTTTAACAGGTTCATGCTTTATCTCATTTATGTCTTTAAGATAGTTAAAGGACGGATCTGTCTCCTCCAAAAACAAAAAGGGATCAATGTCTTTAAAATATTTCTTTATGTAATTATAAAGAGCAAGGGTGGATCCGGTGCAGTCGCCGTCAGGTCGTACATGCCCGGTAATACCAACTGTTTTTGCATTTTCAAGAATCGATCTTAAATCCATTTTTTACTCCTTGTTATTAACGGTATCTTCGATCATTTTAGACATCTTTACCCCATAGGCTATGGAATCATCCGCTACAAATGTTATTTCAGGTGTGTTTCTAAGGTTAACGTTTTCAGCCAGTTTTTTTCTGATAAAACCAACGGCGCTCTGAAGCCCCTCTATGGTCTCCTGAAGCTGTGCATCATCTCCGAGTACGCTGATGTACGCCTTACAGGTCTTCAGATCCGGAGCTACATAAACATCAGTAACGCTTGTCATCTCACAGACCCTGGGGTCTTTTATATCGTTTCTGATTATATTACTTAATTCCCTGTGTACTTCATTGTTTATCCGTACATTTTTTATGCTGTTTTTTCGCATCTTATTTCCCTTGCCATATTAATTTCTGGGTATTTCAAACATCTCTGAGGCTTCAACGATATCGCCTTCCGCAATCCCGTTAAATCCTTCAAATACAAGACCGCATTCAGTTCCGCCCTTAACCTCTTTAACTTCATCTTTAAAATGTTTAAGTGAAGCAATGGGACCGGTAAATATCTCCTCACCATCACGGGTGATCTTTACAGTGGCCTTAGAAGTGATCCTTCCGTCGGTAACAATAGCACCTGCAATATTACCTACGCCTGAAGCCTTGAATATCATTTTGATCTCAGCGTGACCGATCACTCTTTCCTCGTAGATCGGCTCGAGCATTCCTTTAAGAGCAGCCTCCACGTCATCTATAGCATCGTAGATAACGTTATAAAGTCTTACATCCACATCCTCGGTATCGGCGGTTTCTTTTGCCTGGTTGTCAGGCTTTACGTTGAAGCCGAGAATAATGGCGTTTGATGCGGAAGCAAGAATAACATCGGATTCGTTAATGTTACCTACTCCACCGTGGATTATCTTTACTACCACCTCATCATTTGAAAGCTTTTCAAGACTCTGCTTTATAGCCTCAACGGAGCCCTGTACGTCTGCCTTTACAATGATCTTTAATTCTTTAAGATTACCGGCTTTGATCTGGTCAAACAGATCGTCGAGAGACATTCTGTTTCTGCTCTTATCAACCATCTTTTTCTTTTCTTCTGATACAAAGGTTCCGGCAAAGGCTCTGGCCTCTTTTTCATTGCCGAATGCCATAAGGATCTCGCCGGCATTAGGAACTTCATTCAGTCCCAAGATCTCCACGGGCATTGAAGGACCGGCTTCCTTTATACGTTTCTGATGGTCATTGATCATAGCTCTTATTTTACCGAAAGACGATCCTGCAGCTATACTGTCGCCCACATGAAGGGTACCTTTTTGAATAAGAGCTGTGGCTACTACACCACGTCCCTTATCAAGCTCTGCTTCGATAACGATACCTCTTGCCATTCTCTTTTTGTTTGCCTTAAGTTCAAGAACATCTGCAGTAAGCATGATCATTTCAAGAAGGTCTTCTATTCCTTCTCCTGTATGGGCAGACACGGGACAAAATACGGTGGTGCCGCCCCACTCCTCGGGAAC
>CACWUI010000169.1 GCA_902764045.1 uncultured Lachnospiraceae bacterium | reverse complement strand
GTATGCTCCGGCGGTATCATCGGCATGGGAGAAGACTGGGACGACCGTTTTGATATGGCTCTGACACTGGCGGAACTGGGTATCGAATCCATTCCTTCCGAATCGGAATGTTACCCCGCAAAGCTGGTGCACGGTCATATAGAATGGCTGATCAGTCAGGGGATTAAGGATATTTTCTACCCCTGCGTACCCTACGAACACAAGGAGCAGGAAAAATCAAACAACCATTTTAACTGTCCCATAGTTACCTCCTATGCGGAAAATATCAAAAACAATCTTGAAAACCTTAAGGGCTATGACATAAATCTTATCGCCCCCTATCTTTCTTTCGAGAAAGAGATGATCCTTGAAAAAAGACTTACGGACGTATTTTCCGATATACCCAGGTCAGAGGTCATCGAGGCCGTTGAGTTCGCATGGAAGGAAATGCTTCAGGTAAAAAAAGATATTCAGACCAAGGGTGAGGAGGTTGTAAGATACCTGGACGAGACGGGTCAGCACGGCATCGTCCTTGCAGGACGCCCCTATCACGATGACCCTGAGATAAATCACGGAATACCCGAACTGATAAATTCCTTCGGAGTTGCTGTTCTTACGGAGGATTCCGTAGCCCATCTCGGCGAGGTGGAAAGACCGCTTATCGTTCTTGACCAGTGGATGTATCACTCCAGGCTTTATGCTGCCGCAAGCTTTGTAAAAACAAAGGATAATCTTGACCTGATACAGCTTAATTCCTTCGGCTGCGGACTGGATGCGGTAACCAGTGACGGTGTAAATGATATTCTTTCAAACGCAGGAAAGATATATACACTTTTAAAGATCGACGAAGTAAATAACCTGGGTGCTGCCCGTATCAGGATACGATCCCTCCTTGCAGCCATCAGAGAGCGTAAGGAAGCAGGTTTCATCAGCCATGATAAGGGCATTAAAAACAGACGTGTGGAATTCAATGCCGATATGAGGAAGAATTATACAGTTCTTTGTCCACAGATGTCGCCCATGCACTTCAACATGATCGAGCCTGCAATGCGCTCCTGCGGCTATGATTTTGTGGTGCTTGATAACGACAATAAGACAGCCGTAAATACGGGCTTAAAATATGTTAACAACGATGCCTGCTACCCTTCCATGATGGTTGTAGGTCAGATCATGTCCGCCCTTGAGTCCGGTCAGTATGACCTGCACAAGACCGCCGTTATGATCACACAGACAGGCGGGGGATGCCGCGCCTCCAACTATATCGGTTTTATCAGGCGCGCCTTGGCAAACGCAGGATACGGTCATATCCCTGTTATTTCCATAAGCGCCCAGCTTTTCGAGCGTAATTCCGGCATGAAATACTCCTGGCAGATGGGATTTAAGGTATTGTATGCCATTTGCTACGGGGACCTTTTCATGAACATGGTCTACCGGATGCGTCCTTACGAAAAGGTGCCGGGCTCGGTAAATGCCATGCATAAAAAATGGGAAGATATCTGCATAAAGCAGCTCACCCAAAAGAAGGTACATCTTAAGGACTTTAAAAGAAATATCCGGCAAATGGTAAAAGAATTTGACGCAATCCCCATTACCGACGAGGTCAAGCCCAGAGTAGGCGTGGTGGGCGAGATCCTTGTAAAGTATCTGCCCTCTGCCAACCTTGAGATCGTTGACCTTCTTGAGAGGGAAGGAGCCGAGGCTGTTGTTCCCGGACTTCTGGGCTTTGTGTATTACATCACCGAAAATGCTATCTTCAAGCGTGACAACCTGGGAGCTTCTAAGGTCTTTGCCTTCTTTAACATTATCGCAAAAAAGATGGTGGATTTCTTTAATAAGACAGCGGTAAAGGCCCTTAAAGAAAGCAGGCATTTTGAGCCGCCTGTACGCATAGAAAAGATCGCCGAGTATGCCGCGCCTTTCGTGTCACAGGGCAATCAGACCGGTGAAGGCTGGCTTCTTACCGGTGAAATGGTCGAACTTATTAAAAACGGCGCGGAAAATATCGTATGCTGCCAGCCCTTCGGTTGCCTGCCGAACCATATTGTGGGCAAGGGAGTTATCA
>CACWUI010000168.1 GCA_902764045.1 uncultured Lachnospiraceae bacterium | reverse complement strand
TCCGTCAAAAGGTTCCCCTTGTGTGACAGGCTCAAGAACACGAAAGTTCTTAACAGCGTTTTTCCCCGGGGACGCTGCCTTTTTTATCTCTATTGGTGAGAGCACACCGTTTTGATATAGCAACAGGTCGATTTCCTTTTGATCTTTATCTCTGTAATAAAATATAGGCGGTTCTTTTCCCGCGTTTAAAAAACTTTTGTAGATTTCCGAAAATACATAACTTTCAAAAAATGCACCTGACATTGCGCCCTTTTCCAGAGCTTCATGATTCCCCCATTTCAAAAGATATGCGGCAAGACCGGTGTCCAGGAAATGAACAAGCGGCATCTTTACGACCCGTTTTAATGCATTATTGTGGTACGGCTGAAGAAGCGCAACAATGTGAGATGATACCAGAATGGACAGCCATTTTTTTGCCGTAGGAGATGAAATACCTGCGGCATTTGCCAACTCTTCGTACACAATTGGCTTTGAGGTATGAGCCGCAACAATCGTCATAAAATTGTAAAATTGCATCTCGTCAGCGACCTGTGCTAAATCCCTAATGTCTCGCTGCAGATATGTATCTGTATAGGATCGATAATACATTTCCCAATCCACGTCATTATCTGCATAAAGTTGAGGCATAGAACCTTTGAAAATCCGGCTGTATATTTCATTTAGATTCCGTGGATTTCTGATGGCCATACGCTTCATAAGGTGTTTTGGATCTGTTTGAAACGGTTCACTTGATTCCCCGTAAATCTCTGCATCTGATAATCCCAATAAGTTGACGATACCAACCCGCCCCGCAAGACTCTCGCTTACATTATTCATAAGTCGAAAAACCTGTGAGCCCGTAATCCAAAAATCGCCCTTCTTTTTGGATCTGTCTACATTCATTTTTATATAGGGAAATAATTCCGTTGCATACTGTATCTCATCAATAAGCACCGGAGGGGAGTATCTCTGCAAAAAAAGTGCCGGATCGTTCTTGGCTAAATATCTGGCATCCGGATCGTCCAGAGTGACATACTTTCGATCTATTCCTTCATTTTTTTGAATATCTGTAAGTCTTTGCAGTAAAGTAGTTTTACCAACCTGCCTGGGACCTGTTACCAACATCACCGGAAACATTTTCGATGCCTGCATAATTGTATCCTCGGCCACTCTTTTTATATATGCCATGAAATTGTCTCCTTTCGATTATCTGATATATGCTTATTTTTTAAGAAAATATACGTCTAAGCTAAATTTTGGTTTTATTATAGCCAAAATTAATGTGTTTATCAATAAAAACCGTCTAACTTAAAATCACAATTTAATTTAGACGGTTTATTGACCATTAATATGTTTTTCCGGCATATCGTTTAAAACAGTTTTTTTCTTCTATACACAGTCCTTGTGTACTTTATCTCATCACCGCAGGTCTCTCCTATGGTGACATCAAAATCCCCCGCATCAAATTCGGGGAAAAAGGCATCTCCATCCTCAACCACTATATGAATCTCCGTAATATACATCACATCCACAAGCGGCAGCGCAGCCTTATATATTCCGTAACCTCCCGCGAAATACACATTTACACCGGCAGCTGCATCTATTGCTTTTTCCACGCTTCTTACCGTGCAAATGCCATCCTCTTGATACCTGTCTCCGCCGGAAACCACAATAGTCTTTCTCCCGGGCAGCGGATGACCGATCTCTTCATAGGTCCTACGCCCCATAACCACTGCATTTCCCATGGTAAGCTCCTTGAACTGACTAAGCTCACCCTCTATATCCCAGGGGAGTCTGCCGCCCTTACCTATTACATTATTTTCCGAACGGGCCACGATAAGTCCGATCTCTCTTTTTTTTCCCATCTTATCATCCTTCTTATACATCTCCCTGATATAAGACGCATGCTGCAGCCTGTCAAAATCCATCACTTACTTGTCTTTTACATATTATAAAACATTTTTATTATTTTAAATTGTATTATAATTTATCTTACATTTATCCGGCCATTTCATTCTTTTTTATCCACTCCAAAAGTTCCTCATACCCCATGCTACCTTCTGCCAGAGAAAAACCGATACGTACTATCTCCTCATCACTGCAC
>CACWUI010000167.1 GCA_902764045.1 uncultured Lachnospiraceae bacterium | reverse complement strand
TGTATCAAAAACAAGACGACCTCCCGGAAACATATCCGCGTATTCATCCCTGTACAACTCAGGGAACATCTCCGTACACATCTTGCGACCGTACAGAGGTACTATAAGAGTCTCCTGAACCGTACCTTTTTCAATTAAAATTTTATCCATAATCCCGTTATTCCATCTGATTTAAAAAAGAGGGCAATAATTGCCCCCTATCGACATATATGCTCTGTTAATTCAAGAAACAGCCTTACCCAGTTCCACGCATTTTTTAATGTCACTGTCTCCGGGTGCATCATTTGCGATAACGCTTTCCGCCGCAAGTTCTATGCCCGCGTCTTTACATTCCGCCTCCCAATTACGCATCCATTCTCCGTCGCCCCAACCGTAAGAGCCAAAGAGAACTATCTTTTTGCCTGCAAGACTGCCCTTTACCGCATCCCACATGGGCTGAAATTCCGCTTCTTCAAGAACCTCTACCCCCATGGAAGGACAGCCGAAAGCGATACCGTCATACTCCGCTGCTGCATCGACATTAAACTCCCCGGCAACAAAAACCTTCACCTCTGCTCCGGCTGTTTTTGCACCTTCAACCACTGCATTTGCCATCGACTCCGTGTTACCTGTCTGGCTCCAAAATACTACCGCTACCTTGCTCATTATCAATTCCACCTTTCTTAAGTATTCAACCGGCCACTGCCAGCCTTTCAATAGTTGTACCTCGTGCGCACCGGTCCTCATAAACCCTTGTGCATTTTTTGTACAGGGCAAATGTCTCAAGAGCCTTTTTTTCATCACCGTACACTTTCCAGTACCCGGAAATCTTGTGTCCTGCTGCTCTGTTTTTGATAAAACCTTTTACATCCTCGGGAGGATAGCCTAAAAACAGACCGATCTCATGAGGAAAGCCTTTTTTCTTCTCCAACCGTTTCATAAGACACGCTATGCAGTTATGGATGTTCTCTGTTTCATATCCGCAGTCTTTAAGGATTTCCGCCGCTTCGATACCGGACAGGTCATTTTTAAGCCTGTCCGGTCGGTAAATATAGATCATAGCATCCCGGCACGATACCTTAAGAGGGATCACCCTCAATCCCTTTTTTGTAAGGATAGGATTCATGCGGCGGATATCAGCCCACAGAACTTTACGGCTTACATAGGAACAGGTAAAGATATTTCCGGTCTTCAGCCCCGCAAGAGTGGGGGCACATTGTTGTACGATAAGCTCTTCAGACATTTTGTCTCCTCTGATTAGCATTCGCTAACTTTGCTGTAAAAATATAGTTAGCTTTCGCTAACTAATTGTATCTTATATTATGATCTTTTATTTGTCAACATTGATCCCATTTTAATCTGTGCAACTGCCCTTCACTCGAAAGCCCTCTAAAATCATTTTGTCTCAGGGCTTCATACAGTATGATGGCTGCGGAATTGGACAGATTCAGGGATCTTTTCCCCTCTGCCATAGGGATACGGATGCACCTGTCCCTGTTTTCCGTAAGTATCTCCTCAGGTATCCCGGCGCTTTCCTTGCCGAACATTATGTAATCCCCGGGCTTAAAGTCTGCGTCCGCATATGTATTCTGAGCTTTTGTGGTAGCAAAAAAACAGCGGTTCCGGGCGTCCGGTTTTTTATTCAGAAAGTCCTCGTAGTCATCATAAACGCACGGGGCAAGTTCCTCCCAGTAATCCAGCCCCGCTCTTTTTATCTCTTTTTCCGAGAGACGAAATCCCAAAGGACGGATCAGGTGGAGCTTTGCCCCTGTCACAGAACAGGTCCGGCCTATGTTTCCTGTATTTAATGCTATCTCGGGTTCAAGTAATACAATGTTAAACATTTACAGACTCCTGCTTTTTGCATCTATTTTTTTAAAGTGTCCCGGCGCCGCTTAAGTCTGCCGTCTCTGTGTAGCTGCCTGCAGTTATGGTGTAGGAAGAGTCTCCCTGTACCAGCACATTGCCGTTCGTATCCTTTACCGTCACGGTCTTTCCGGAGGCATCGGTTATTTTTCCTGCATTATACAGGTTCGTCACCACGCTGTCACCTGTTACCGTCCATGTGCTGTCATCGCTTATGTAAATGTTACACTCACCGCCGGTGCCGCCGCCTGCATAGGAATCATCCTTTATAATGCTTCC
>CACWUI010000166.1 GCA_902764045.1 uncultured Lachnospiraceae bacterium | reverse complement strand
AATATACCACGCTTCTTGAAAAGGAAGAGGAAAATAAAGAGATAAAAGAAGGCCTTATCGCCGCAGTGGATGTCATCGATCTTATCATCGAGATCCTCAGAGGCAGTAAGAATCTTGCCATGGCTAAGGGCTGTCTTATAAACGGCGAGACAAAGGATATCAACTTTAAGAGCGCGGCTTCCAAAAAGGCGGCGGCAGGTCTTTCATTTACGGAAAAACAGGCTGATGCCATTCTTGCCATGCGCCTTTCAAAACTTATCGGTCTTGAAGTGGAAGCCCTTCAGGCGGAGTATGAAAAATGCTTAATGGCCATTAAGGAATATACGAAGATACTTAAGAGCAAGAAGACCATGGTAAACGTGATCATCAAGGATCTGGAGAAGATAAAGAAGGATTACGGCATTCAGAGACGCACCCTTATCGAGGACGGTGAGGTGGCGGTCATCCCCGACAAGCCCGTGGTCATCCAGGAACTTACGGTCCTTATGGACAGGTTCGGCTATGTAAAGACCATAGACAGATCTGTTTATGAGAAGAATAAAGAGACGGCGGATTCGGAAAACAAGACAGTCATCCAGGCGCTTAATACCGATACGGTATGTCTTTTTACGGATGCTGGAAACACGCACCGTGTAAGCGTAAAAGATATGCCCCAGACCAAGCTTAAAGATAAGGGCGTGCCCATTGATAACATATCAAATTACAAATCCTCAAATGAGGAGATAGTATTCATGTGTCTTGCAAAGGAACTGGATGAGGCGGCAGTCATGTCTGCAGAGGAGTCCCTGCTTTTTGTTACCGCCAATGCCATGGTAAAAAGAGTGAGCGCCGATGAGTTTGTGGTAAGCAAAAGAACCATTGCAGCCACCAAGCTGGCCGATAAAGACAAACTGCTGACAGTGATCAGTCTGTATGAGCACAGGAGCCTTTTTGACGGTGCCGACTCCGAGGGTCAGATGAGCATAGCTTCCGGGGACGGGGAAGCACGGACGGTGTATCTTGAATCCAAAAAGGGCTTTAAGCTCAGATTCCCCTTAAGCGAGATCCCCGCCAAAAAGAAGGGCGCCGTGGGAGTCCGCGGTATGAAGCTGGGAGAGGGCGACACCTTAAAAACCGCGGAGGTTCTTAAGGGCAAGGTGAAGGGCACCGTCGGCCACAGAGACGCCAAGGGAAGGAAATAAAAGAGACGAGGGACATGGGGACGGTTTTTGTGTCTCACTTCAGGGAGACACAGAACCGTCACTGTGTCCTGAATCCTCTCCATTTTTAAACTATCAGGCACTTTCCTGATCATAAAAAATAGTGTAAAATCCAGTTATGTGTTAAAACGATCAGAATAAACACATAAGGGGGTAGTAAAGGTTTCGACAGGGGTCGGGAAGGCGGAGAAGCTATCCGTAGGCGAAACGTAAACGCAACTTAAATACAAACGCTGATGATAATAAATTAGCAGTTGCTGCCTGATCTGATCAGACGGTGACAAAAGCCGCTTCTTTTATAAGCGGCGGTCCTTTTCCGTGATACCCGCGGCGCGGGACAAGGGCCTCATTATCGCGGGAAACGACATCAGCGACGTCCTGTGACTGATGGGCGTATTTACAGGGCTGGGTCCTTTATCGGCGTTGATTCCCGGTAAATGATCGAGATTGCTTCGGCGCATGAACAACTATGATAGTAGAAGACCGGACGAAACGGCTTTTGGACACGAGTTCGACTCTCGTCTACTCCATAAAACGGCGGACATACTGTCCGCTGTTTTTTTACCGCAATTATTTTATTGTGATACATGTGGTGATATAGTATAATTCCGTTAAAGAAACATTCAATAATATTTGGATCTTACGTGTATGAGGCATAGATCATCATGAAACACCGAATCACGATCATACATGAATATGTAAATAAAAGCCCCTTACCGGGGTTTAATAAACTTGAGTTTAAATCGAACGCTCTGAAGTCTTGTGACTTTAGGGTGTTTTTTTTTGTTTGTAAGCATGCGAATGACATGGAGACTTAAAAACAGTGTAAAATGATAATGGAGGAAATGCATATGAGAAGTAAAATGAAAAGAAATGCAATCCATTTTTCTATAGGATATAATGATGAAAATCATGTTAAAAGTGGTATGAGATTAAATTGTCAAGTTTTTATAGAAATTTTACCTCAATTTGCTTTTTTTAATGGATATGAATTTTTCATAAGTGAAAATAAAG
>CACWUI010000165.1 GCA_902764045.1 uncultured Lachnospiraceae bacterium | reverse complement strand
CATACCACATCAAGACCGCTTGCCTGAGCTTCAAGCGCCGCAATACCAAAGCCTTCAAAATTAGAAGGCATAATGAACACGTCCATAGCCTGCAAAAGATCATTTACCCTATTACTCAAACCGTAGAAAATTATCCTATCCCTAATGCCTTTTTTTTCAGCCTTTTTCTTTATTTTCGGCCTGAGATCTCCATCTCCCACAAGTAAAAGCTTGGGTGTTCCCGGTCTGTTTTCGATGTTCCATTTTTTTAAAAAGTCATCAAAAACGTCGATGATGTATGAATGATTTTTTTGGTACATGAATCTTCCTACATGTCCTATAAGAAAATCCTCCTCTTTCAGCCCCAACGAACCCCTAACATCATCTCTTACTGTTTTGTCAAAGCTGTACCTGTCAACATCTATACCGTTTTTAATAATAATAACATCATCTTTTCTAATGCCAGGGAACATCCATTTTGCAGCGGCGTATGAACAAGCTGCATATTCTGCCCCAATGGTATGTAAAAGTGATCTGCACAACCTATGCGCCTTTTCTTTAACATTTCGGTTATTACCATCAATGCCCGTAGCATGTGCATGTAGGATGATTTTTCTTACACCACATCTCTTTGCCGCCATACCTGAAACAAGAAGTTTATTTGCCACATCCGAATGAATATGGACAACATCATACTTTTCTTTTTTCAGCAGTGTACACATCTTTTTATATATGTGAAACTGCTTCTTTATTTTATTACCGCAATATCCGGTAAAAAAAATTCTTGTACCAAAGCTTTTTAAATGTTTTATATTTTCTTTTTTTTCAAAAGGTTCAAGTGCGGCTATGTCTATCTGCATATCATCTGATTTATTTTCAATGACATTTTTAACAAGCGAATATACACCACCGTTCCCCTGATCGTCAATATTCACTTCGAGAACTTTTATTTTTGCAGGATTCATTTTTTTTCCTTCATAAATTATTATTCATAAAGCGGATATTTATCCGTCAGCTCCTTAACCAACGCCTTCGCCTCGTCAGCCTTACCGTCGATTATGGCAAGCCTGATAGCCTCTGCCGTCCTGTCACAGTCATCCGTATTAAATCCTCTGGTGGTAACTGCTGCAGTGCCGAGTCTGATACCACTCGTCACAAAAGGTGACTGGGGATCATTCGGAATAGTATTCTTGTTGCAGGTGATATTAACCTCATCAAGAAGGGCTTCAACCTCTTTACCGGTCTTTCCGGTCTTTACCAGATCCACTAGCATAAGGTGATTGTCGGTGCCTCCTGATACGATGTCAAATCCTCTGGACTGTAAGCCTTCACAAAGAGCCTTTGCATTAGCAACTACATTTTTAGCGTAAGTCTTAAACTCAGGATCAAGGGCTTCTTTAAGGGCAACAGCCTTTGCAGCGATAACATGCATAAGGGGGCCTCCCTGAGTTCCCGGGAATATTGACTTATTGAACTTATGCTCTGTTGCAAACTCCTCTGAAGAAAGGATAAGACCGCCTCTGGGACCTCTGAGTGTCTTATGGGTAGTAGTTGTAACCACATGAGCGTGAGGTATGGGGCTGGGATGCTCTCCTCCTGCCACAAGACCCGCAATATGCGCCATATCAACCATAAGGTAAGCGCCCACCTCATCTGCGATCTCTCTGAACTTTGCAAAATCAATGGTTCTTGCGTAAGCACTGGCGCCTGCCACGATCATCTTAGGCCTGCACTCAAGAGCGATTCTTCTTACCTCATCATAATCAATAAAGCCTTCGTCATTAACACCGTAAGGAACTATATTGAAATACGAACCGGAAATGTTTGCAGGTGAACCATGGGACAGATGACCGCCGCAGTCAAGGCTCATTCCCATAAATGTATCTCCGGGCTGAAGCAGTGCATAAAATACGGCAAAGTTTGCCTGGGCACCGGAATGGGGCTGAACATTGGCATAAGCGCAACCGAAAAGCTCTTTTGCGCGCTCAATTGCCTGAGCCTCTGCCACGTCAACGTACTCACATCCTCCGTAATATCTTTTTCCGGGATAACCTTCCGCATACTTATTTGTAAGGGGGCTGCCCAGGGCCGCCATAACTGTTTTTGTCACAAGATTCTCGGAAGCGATAAGCTCAATGTTGCTTCTCTGTCTGCCTATTTCGTCCTCCATGGCTTTTGCTATAACCGGGTCAAATTCCTTTACTAAATCAAATGAGTACATTTTCGTATTTCCTCCATAATTATATTCAAATTAATATTATAA
>CACWUI010000164.1 GCA_902764045.1 uncultured Lachnospiraceae bacterium | reverse complement strand
CGATTGTGGGGTGTGTGAAAAGCGAGAAGAAGAAACCTCTCTCGTCCTTGTCGATTGTAATATCAGCCTGTCTGGTTTCTCTCTTTCCGCAGAGTCTGCCGTCAAGATAGAACGCATCAGTAAGCGAGCTGGAAGGAAAATAGCGCGCTGTAAGCGTGCTTGCAAGCCTTGTTAAGGTAGCCATGAGCCGTCCTCCGTATAAATATTCAGGTTAATTATAACACAACGATTATTTTCTCAAGCATATTATATAAAATTTAATTAAATGGTAATTTTCCCGAAAACATTGAAAACGACCTGTTTTTAAAGGGGTTCAGGGCCGTAAATGAAAGAGAAGACATAGACGGCATTCTCTTATTTCTGCCCTTGCCCGGATCGATAAATGAAAAACAGGTGCTGGAAATACTGGATCCCGAAAAGGATCTTGACGGACTGACGTCTGCCAATCAGGCAAGACTTTATGCCGGAGATATGAATGGATTTGTGCCCTGTACGGCAGATGCGGTCGTACAGATCTTAAAGCACGCGGAGATCGATCTGACAGGGAAAAACGTGGCTGTTTTAGGGAGAAGCATTGTTATCGGGAAACCGGTATCAATGCTTCTTACTGCGGAGGATGCCACCGTTACCATGTGCCATTCCAAAACAGCTGACATAAAAGAGATATGCAGGCGGTCTGATATAGTGGTGGCAGCAGTAGGCCGCGCCCGTATGGTTGACGGGGATTATATCAAAGATGGCAGCATAGTTATTGATGTGGGCATAAATGTTGATCCTGAAGGAAATCTGTGCGGGGACGTGGACTATGAAAGCGCAAGCGGGAAGGCTGCGCTTATTACCCCTGTTCCCGGAGGTGTGGGGAGTGTTACAACCACCATTCTTGCATCACATCTGCTTGATGCGGCAATAAAAGGAGCAAAGAAAAAATAATGGGAGATTATATTATAAAAGCCATATCCGAAAACGGTCAGGCAAGAGCCTATGTTGCGGTTACCACGGATATGGTGAATGAGGCTGCAAGACGCCACAACATGAGCCCGGTGGCTATAGTTGCCGCAGGAAGATTGTTTACTGCGGGAGCCATGATGGGCACCATGATGAAAAACGACAGGGATATTCTCACAATAAGGATAAAGGGGAACGGTCCCATCGGTCAGATGATGTGTACGGCCGACCCCAACGGTCATGTGAAAGGCTTTGTGGGAGACCCGCAGGTAATGCTGCCTTTAAAAGACGGGCGCATAGATGTGGCAGGGGCTCTCGGTATCGGGGTGTTATCGGTTACAAAGGACCTGGGATTAAAGGAGCCGTATATCGGGGACACCATTCTTGTTACCAGTGAGATCGGTGATGACCTGACATATTATTTTGCAACCAGTGAACAGACGCCTTCTGCCGTGGGGCTGGGCGTATATATGAACAAAGATAATACCGCGGATGCTGCCGGTGGCTTTATTGTACAGATGATGCCGGAGGCGACAGATGAGACCACAGGTATACTGGAAGCGAACGTACAAAGCATCACATCGGTTTCCGATCTTCTTCACGAGGGGGAGACGGCAGACGGTTTGTTGAAGAGGATTTTTAACGGGCTGGAGTATAAGGTGCTGGAAACGATCGATGTCTCTTACAGCTGTGACTGTTCAAGAACAAAAGTGATAAATGCGCTTTTAAGCCTTGGACCCGACGAGATAAAAAGTCTTATTGACGAAGGCAAGCCTGTAGAGACAAGATGTCAGTTTTGCGGAGAAAAATACGAATTTTCACTTGATGATTTAGATCGAATGTATAAAGGATTAAAGGAAAAAAATGGACAATGAAATTCAGTCAAAAAATTTTATAGAGCAGATCATTGACAAGGACCTGAAAGAGGGGAAGGTGAGCAGGATCCATACCCGTTTTCCTCCCGAGCCCAACGGATATCTGCATATAGGACATGCGAAATCGGTTCTTCTTAATTACGGAATTGCGCAGGAGTATAACGGAAAGTTCAACTTAAGATTTGACGATACCAATCCCGGCAAGGAAAAAGAAGAATATGTGGAATCCATTATCTCCGACATAGAGTGGCTGGGGGTCAGATGGGAAGGGGATATCTGCTACGCTTCCGACTATTTTGAAAAAATGTATGAGGCAGCTGTGACCCTTATAAAAAAAGGCCTTGCCTTTGTTTGCGAACTGACGGCTGATGAGATAAGGCAGTACAGAGGCACCCTTACGGAGCCGGGAAAAGAAAGTCCTTACAGAAACCGTTCGGTGGAAGAAAACCTT
>CACWUI010000163.1 GCA_902764045.1 uncultured Lachnospiraceae bacterium | reverse complement strand
ACCGTGGAGCAGGCTCTTTACGGTCTGCTGCTTTATTCCGCCAATGAGATCGCATACGAACTGGCGGAACATGTATCAGGCTCATATGAAGCCTTTGTTGACCTGATGAATAAGACCGTTGAGGAGCTGGGCGCCAAAGACACGCATTTTGCAAATGCCAGCGGGCTCTATGATGACAAGCACTACTCCACTGCTTATGACATGGCTCTTATCGCAAGGATGTGCTTCAACAATCCCACATTCCTTACCATAGACTCCACTGCAAAATACACCATTCCTCCCACAAATAAGACCAATGAGGAGAGGGTCTTCTTTAACAGAAACCTGCTCCTCCCGGAAAGGCCTTATGCCTATGAATACTGCGTAGGCGGAAAAACGGGTTATCTTCCGGAAGGAGGATACACCTATGTTTCTTATGCCGAAAAAGACGGGATGCGTCTTATATTTGTGGGCTTTAAATCCACAGCGGACGACAGATTTGCAGATGCAAAGGCAAGCTTTGAATGGGGATTTGAGAATTTTTCAAAAGTAAGCCTTACCGGCAGTTCACTTACTGCGGCTTATTCGGATAATTCGTTTTTAAGTTCTAAAAGATATAACGGAAAAAGTATCGCGAAGTCTTTTGATTCTTCCTTTGTGACCCTGCCGAATTCGGCACAGCTTTCCGATGTCGTCCTTTCAAATGACCCGGATAACGGTACCGTTTACTCGGCAGAAAAGATCACCGTTCCCGTTATTTTTTCATACGGTGATCATAACGTGGGAACAGCCTCTCTTTCCTACCACGCCACCACTCTGGCTGATACGGGAAAGGGCCTTCTTCCCGTCAGGAAGACCACCGACTCTGTGGAATACAAGACCAATAACGCCTTTGTGATCGACTTGAGGATCCTTATTGCCATAGGCATCGGACTGTTGATCCTGTATATCATCTATAGCGCTAAAAAACGCGCAGAGAGAAAAAGACAGATCCCCAAGTGGAAGAAAAATAAATACTATTAAGATAATTAAAGCTGCAGGGACGGTTCTACTGTCTCCCATATCCGGGAGACAGTAGAACCGTCCCTGTGTTTCGGAAGAACCGTCTTATTACTTCGCAGTTTCTTTTAAGTGTCATTTACAACAAGTATATCCCCCGCCTTCAGCAAAATATCACCTTTAGGAATGATCACCTCATCATCTCTTTGTATCATGATGATAAGCCCCTGTTCGCTTCTGGGTATCTCCGCCAGTTTCTTGTTCTCGTAATCATCCCCCTCTTTTATGATGATCTCCGTAAGCTCTATACCCTCCACTTTTCCCGGGGTCTTGGCACTGAGTATCACCTTATCTCCCGCCGAAACACAGGTCCATCCGTCGGGGACTATGTGCCTTCCGTTTCTCTGCAAAAGAACGACTATGGTCTCCGGCGGGAAGATTATCTCTTTTACTCTTTTGTGGACCCACTGGTGCCCCTCGGGTATCTCAAACTGGATAAACTGCACGGGCACCTCTTCGGAATAATCCGTGAAGGTCTTCATTACATTACCCTTTTCATCTATCATTTTCAGCTTATCAGACACCTGGGGAAGAAGGGTTCCCTGCAGCGATATGGAAAACAGCACGATAAAAAACGTAATATAAAAAATATTGTTCTGGGTGGTCGCCCCAAGCAACACGGATATAGCAAACACTATGGATGAAGCACCCCTGAGTCCGGACCATGACACAAGAAGTATCTGGTTTATCTTCGCCCTGAAAGGAGCCAGTATTGCAAATACCATGGCGGGACGGGCCACAAATGTCACAAACAAAGCTATAAGTATCCCCGGCACGATAACCGTCGGAAACATTGCAGGCTCGGACAAAAGACCCAGCAGGAAAAACACCAGCATCTGGGCAGCCACAGTGAGACCGTCAAAGAAATGTACTATCTCGGCCTTTTCATGGATCTTGGCATTCCCCAGAACTATACCCACTATGTACGTACTCAGATATCCGTTGCCTCCGATCAAGGACGGTACAGCATATGCCGCCAATGCAACACCCACGATAAATATCATGTTAAAGCCCTCGCCCATGTTCTTTACCTTTTTCAAAACAAAAAGCGCAAGGAAAAAGATACCCGCACCTATAGCAAGGCCGTATACTATCTGGGCAAATATCATGTAAACAATCTCACCACCGCTGATCCCCCCCTGATAGACAGCAAGAAAAATAGCGGTCATCATATATGCCACCGGGTCATTACTGCCGCTTTCAAGCTCAAGTACGGATGCGGTATTGTACTTAAGACCCAGCTTTCTTGAACGGAGGATGGAGAAGACGGAGATAACCGAGCCTATAAGAAAGCTTTCTATCCATGAAAATCTCAGCACAAAATGGGCGAATACAGCCACAATGCACGCGGTCAGCAATACACCCACAGTGGACATGAGGACCGACTGCTTAGCCACCCTTTTTGCCTGCTTCCAGTTGGTACCGAAACCACCGTAGAACATGATAAAAATAAGCGCAACTGTACATATCTGCTCCGCCATACGATAATTATCAAAGCCTATCCCCAGGGGGCCTCCCACGCCGAAAAGCATGCCAAGACCGATAAAAGCAAGCAGAGTCGGCACTCCTATTTTATTGGAGATCCTGTTCATGAATACACATGCAAAGATCACTATCGCAACTATGATAAGATAAAAAGTCATGACTCTCCCCCTGCTCTTCACTTTAAATATATAATATCATGTTTCTTGCCTAACTTCTTCAAATAACGTAAAATAGGTAAAATTTGTTTTTACGGAGAAATAAAATGAGCAGTTCATCAAAAAAAGGCGTTGACAAATTCAGAATATTCGCCATTATCCTTCTTATCATCGGAGGATCATTTTTTGCATTTTTTATGTTTATACGCTTTAACCCGGCATTTTACCGGAAGCTTTTTTTACATGCTTCTTCAAGCACACCCGCAGACCTTGACCCCTCTCCCGCTTCCAAAGAGCCTATAGTTGCCACTGAGGGAGGAAATGAAGACTATCGCAAGTTTATGCTTGATATAACCGCCGCCGTTCTATCCGAAAGCGGATCTTCACTTAATACGCGTGTGCTCAACCCCGAAAAATACGGCATAGATCCCGAAAAGGTGACCGAATACTACCTTTTGGAAAGCAACGAAAAGAAAAAGATATGGGATGACTACAACAAAAAACTGCAGGATTTTGATTATGATTCATTATCCGAATCACAGCAGCATTCTTATGATGCATTAAAATTTTACTTAAAAAACAAGCTTACCATGGCTGATTTCGGTCTGTTTTCATCACAGGTGACAGGTGACATCTCCGGACCTTATGCCATAATGGCCACACTTCAGGGTTATTCCTTAAATTCGGAAGAGGATGTGGCTGAATATATATCTGTCCTTAAAAATATGTCCGGATTTTTTGATGACATAAAAGCTTCGGAAAAGAAACGTTCCGAAGAAGGCTTCTTTATGCCCGACGATCAGGCTGATAAGGCAATTGACCGACTGTCTAAGATCCGTGAAAATATAGCCTCCGGATCTCTTATAACTTCTTTTACGGAAAGACTCGAGAAGATTGATATCAGTGATCAGCTGAAAGAAGAATATACAAAAGAGCATGATAAAGCCGTAGAGGAAGTCATCCTTCCGGGCTATGACGGTCTTATCGCAGAGCTCAGATCTATTTCCAGGCTCTTATAGAGACATTTACCGGAGCAGAGAAGGAGTCGGCAGATGCTTACTTTTCAATGATCGATTCATATCTTGAATACTTTTATTCGGAGACCGACAAGATCTCTGCTTCTGACCGAAATCTCTCCAAACAGATAGATTCTTTTAAAATGGAATCAGGTACTCCAGACGAGCTTATAAACATGCTCAAAGAAAGATATCCGAATGATTTCACGACGATAGACGATGTCACATATAAGATCACACCCGTTGAAGAAAACCTTGCCGAAGACACAAGAGCCGCATTTTATTCCACGCCGGCTATTGATTCAGGAAACGGAGGAACGGTCTATATCAATAATAAAAAAGCTGAGGAAGAGAAGCATTTTTATGAGACCGTCGCCCACGAGACCTATCCCGGTCATATGTACCAGACCATGTTTCTTGCAAATGAGATCAACAACGGCAAGGAAGATATCGTAAGATACTTTATCCACCCGGAAGGCTATGTAGAGGGCTGGGGCATCTATTCCGGCTATTACGCATATGATTACACGGAAAACGTCAACAGGGGGCTTGCAAATCTCGTCAAGGCCTACGATGAGGCATCCATGTGCCTTCTTGGCCGCGCGGACTTCATGGTAAATTATTACGGCGAATCCTTCAATGACGTAAATAACTTCTTTGCAGGCTACGGCTACACCACCTCTGATGTTCAGGAGATATATGACTATGTCATCGATAATCCGGGCGAGTATTCCAAATATTGTCTGGGATTTCTTGAGATCAAAGAGATGCAGAGAAAAGCCAAAGACTTAAAAGGAGGCGAATATTCCGACAAGGCATTTAATGACTTTTTGATAAAAATCGGACCTATGGCTTTTTCTGATATTGAGAAGAGGCTTTATACCATCAAATAAGATACGCCGCATATAAATATATGCGGCGTATCTCATTTTTACGGGTTACAATTTTTACAGGGTTTATATCCTTTGTTTATTGCTTCCTGTCTGCTGCTGCAGCCTGCTTTATTTGATGCGCTCATCTTTTTAACCGAACTGCAGTTAGATCTGTGGAATATTCCACTGTTGGTATTTAAAATATATGTCCTCGTCTGCTTCTCAAAATCAGTTTCATTAT
>CACWUI010000162.1 GCA_902764045.1 uncultured Lachnospiraceae bacterium | reverse complement strand
TGGAACTGGCAAAAGAAGAAAATCTGATAATACTCTGCGGACATTATGAAGGTATAGATGAGAGGGTTCTTGAAGAGATAGTTACGGATAATATTTCCATAGGAGATTATGTGCTTACAGGCGGAGAGATAGCTGCGGCAGTGGTTATTGACGCAGTGTCGAGAATGGTGCCGGAGGTTTTGGGAAACAGTGATTCCGCAGGCGCTGACAGCTTTGCCAACGGTCTTCTGGAATATCCCCAGTACACAAGACCCGAGGAATTTCACGGAAAGAAGGTTCCGGAGGTGCTGATGTCGGGACATCATGCCAATGTTGATAAATGGCGTCATGAAAAGGCGCTGGAAATAACAAAAATAGTAAGACCCGATCTGTACGGGAGATATATGGAAGGATCTGAGGAAAAGTAATGGCTGCAAAGAGAACTCTGGAAATATTAAAAAGACTGGATGATAATTACGGCATTACGGATCGTTGCGGTCTTGATTATAAGACGGACTGGCAGCTTCTTTTTGCGACGATCCTTTCCGCCCAGTGCACTGATGCCAGGGTAAATATCGTTACCAGAGGACTTTTCAAAAAATACAGGTCTGTCAAGGCCTTTGCCGAGTGCGATCTGAAAGAACTTGAAGATGATATAAAGTCTACGGGTTTTTATAAAAACAAAGCCAAAAGCATTAAAGGCGCCGCATTTAAGATAATGACGGAGTACGGCGGAAAAGTCCCTGACAATATGGAAGAACTCCTGACGCTTCCGGGGGTGGGAAGAAAGACCGCGAACGTGCTGTTGGGGCATATCCATCAGGTTCCGGGGATAGTGGTGGATACCCATGTGAAAAGAATTTCCGGCAGACTGGGTCTTACGAAAGAAACAGACCCGGTAAAAATAGAATTTGACCTGTACAAAAAAATACCCAAAGAGAATTGGATAAGATACAATTTCCAGATCATCACACTGGGACGTGAGATATGTACGGCAAGAAGCCCGAAATGCAATGAATGCTTTTTAAATGATCTGTGCAGATCAAAGGACAAGAAGTGAAAGAAATAATTATTATAGGAACAGTGGCTTTAAGCGGTGTCAGGACCGTGGCCGATAAAAAACACAATGAGATAAAAATGAAATATCCCGAAAGGATAATAAAAAAAGCTACGTCTGATACGGGTTATCATACCGGTGTTCCGGGACAGCTTTTGCCCGGAAAAACTCTTTATGCAAAAGAAATGGGAGAGGGAGGATTGTTTACGGGACTCTGGCATATGGCAAAGGATCTGAAAAGCGGTTTTTCAGTGGATATGAGACGGATCCCCGTTGTACAGGAGGCTGTGGAGATATGCGAGATGTTTAATATTAATCCGTATAATTTAGAGTCTGGGGGAAGCCTGCTTGTGGTAAGTGAAGCGGCAGGTGAACAGCTTGATCTTTTCACCGCTGAAAATATAAAAGCAACCCGGGTGGGCTTTCTTGAGGCGTCCAATGACAAAAAACTTTTATTCGGAGACAGGGTGAGGTTTCTTGATAAACCTGCTCCTGACGAATTGCGAAAAATACTGTAATAAGGTAAAATATTCAAATATGAAATTTTTGGAGGTAGTAACATGGGAATGACAATGACTCAGAAGATCTTAGCGGCTCACGCGGGGCTGGATTCCGTGAAAGCCGGAGACCTGATAGAGGCAGATCTGGATCTTGTTCTGGGAAATGATATAACATCTCCGGTGGCTATACATGAGATGGACAAGTTCAATACAGATAATGTTTTTGATAAGGATAAAATAGCACTGGTGCCCGATCATTTTGTTCCGAACAAGGATATTAAGTCGGCCGAGCATTGCAAGATAGTCCGTGAATTTGCAAAGAAAAATAATATTACCAATTACTTTGAGGTGGGGCAGATGGGCATAGAACATGCTCTCCTTCCTGAAAAAGGCCTTGTTGTGGCTGGGGACGTGGTCATAGGAGCGGACTCCCATACCTGTACATACGGAGCATTGGGCGCGTTTTCTACAGGCATAGGTTCTACCGATATGGCTGCAGGTATGGCTACGGGTAAGGCGTGGTTTAAGGTGCCTGAGGCTATTAAGTTTGTGCTTACGGGTAAACTGAATAAATGGGTGACCGGCAAGGACGTTATCCTTCATATAATCGGAAAGATAGGAGTGGACGGAGCCCTTTATAAGTCCATGGAGTTTACGGGTGAGGGCGTATCTTCCCTGACGATGGACGACCGTTTTACCATTGCCAATATGGCTATAGAGGCAGGCGGTAAGAACGGGATATTCCCTGTGGATGAAAAGACTGAGGAGTTTATGAAAGAGCATTCTTCAAGAGAAT
>CACWUI010000161.1 GCA_902764045.1 uncultured Lachnospiraceae bacterium | reverse complement strand
CGAATTTGATGACGGTGAGGCAGAGACTACTTTTAAAGTTGTCCGGGAGGAGCCCGGCGAAGTACCCGGAGATGTGCCGGGTGATGAACCCGGAAAAGATCCTGTAGAAGATCCCACGGACGAACCTGGGGCCGATCCTAAAGATGATGATACGGACAAGCCTGCGGCAGAGGATCCCTCAGATAATCCTGCAGATAATGCATCGGATAACAATGAAGCTTCTTCAGGAGAAAACGACGGAGATGCGGTAATTGTAAACGGAACCAGGGCAACTTCGGCAGATACCGGAGACAACAGCACGATGATGATTTTTATCATCCTGGCAGCCGTATCGTCTGTGGTGATCTTTGGTGCAGTAAGGCACTGCAGGAAACGGTCATAAATAAAAAAGACAAAGAAACGGTTTAATGAGACCGGGGACGGTTTTTAAGCTGCCGCAAGGGAGCTTGAGAACTGTCCCCGGTCTTTAAATACTCTCTTGACAAAGAATAACTAATGATTTATTATCAGAGCATGGTTAGCAATAACTAACTTAAATAAACAGCATTAGTCTGAATGTTAAAACATAAAAATAAGGGGGTAAAATGAGCGTAGTAATAGTAGGCGGAAACGAATGCATGGAACGAAAATACAAGGATCTTTGCAGGAAATATAAATTTGATGTTAAAACCTTTATCAAACCCGTAAACGGCTGCATGAAAAACAAGATCGGAAATCCCGATCTTATGATCTTCTTTACGGGATGTATGTCACACAAGATGGCACACTGTGCACTTGCGGAGGTAAAGGGAAGTGATACCACGGTGGAAAGAGTGAAAAGCGCGTCCATATCGTCCCTGCAGAGAGTTCTTGAAAAATATGCCAAATAAAAAATTAAGAGGCTATTTTTACAAGCCTCTTATTTTTATGCTTTGGTCAGTATCCCCGCATCCATGCGATAAATATTATCTGCAAAATCACATCCCCTGTTTTCATGGGTGACAAGAAATACTGTATGACCATCGTCTGCAAGGTTCCTGAGCATTTTCAAAACCATAAGTGTATTATCATCATCAAGATCCCCGGTGGGTTCATCTGCAAATATTACCTCAGGATCAAGGATAAGAGCGCGGCATATTGCCATGCGTCGCAGTTCTCCGCCGGAGAGAGCCCCGGGAAGTTCGTTTTTTAAATGGCCTATATTAAATCGCTCTAAAAGCATATCAGATCTTTTTTTTATGCCGCTTTTATTATTTTCCTCCCGAGACAGTTTTCCGGGAAGCAAAACATTTTCGATCAGTGTAAGGCTGTGGAGTGCGGATTCTCCCTGGGGGATTATACCGAAATGTCTGTTTCTTAAAGCCGAAAGTCTTTTATCATCAAGTGCGTAAAGATCAGTCTTATCCAGATATACTTTTCCGGAAGACGGAGCCAGCAGACCGGAAAGGATATTAAGAAAAGTAGTCTTACCGCATCCGGACCTTCCGGAAAGAAGGGTAAGGGATCCTGTTTTTAAGATTAGAGAGCATTCCTTTACCGGCTCGATATAGTTGGCGTCTCCTGCGTTTCTCATATATTTTTTGCTGACGGATTCAGCTGTAAGATTCATAGGGCTTAAACTCCTTCCCTGAGTATACTTCCCGTATCTGTCCGGCTTAATCTGTATGCGGAATAAGCGGATGACAGGGGACCGACAATAAGAGTTACTCCGATGGTTATGAGTACCGTTGCAACAACAGCGCCTGCTCCCGGATTAAGATATGGCATGCCGGTGGATTCCTTTATCAGCCCGGAAAAAGCTAACACCGCTACGGCTCCTGCTCCGATTCCGATAAGTGCGCCGGCACCGCATATGATCAGTGATTCCGAAAGAATTACCCCGGAGAGTTTTTTTCTGGTCATTCCGATGACTCTCATAACCGCAAACTCCTTTTTTCGTTCGTTTACAAGAAGTGAAAATACAAGTATGAGTATGAAAAACGCCAGTATCCACATGGCAATCATCAGAAAAAGCACCAGACCGGAAATGCCCGAAATGTTTTCGGAAACCTCAGAGAACATGGTCCTGATCCCTGAGGCGCTGACGCCTTTTACGTGGATATTGATATCATCGGTCACGTCCTGTACGTTGTATCCGTCTTTGACTTTAATATAGACCGCCGAGACAAGTTCCTCCGGGTTTGTTTTTGCTATGGTGTTCATTCCGGCCTCAACCGAAGCCCGGATAAGACTCTGTATGGTTTCGGTATTGGTATAAACAGCAGTATCAAGACCCGTGCCCGTGCTTTTTAACTGTGCAACCACACGGCAGTCCGTATTATAAAAACGTACGGTGCCGTTGCTGTACGGGGTGATATCGGAGCCTATGATAACTTCTCCGTTATTCAGCGTTCCCTTGTAGTC
>CACWUI010000160.1 GCA_902764045.1 uncultured Lachnospiraceae bacterium | reverse complement strand
CATATGGTTCATGCCCTTTACAAATGAATATCCTCCGCCGGTTACCGTGAAATCATAATCCGAATAAACGTCTATGCCGCCAATGGAATCAATGATCTCCTGGAAGCCTGTGAAGTTTACCCTCATATAGCTGTCGATATCTATATCGTACAGATTGTTCAGGGTCTTCATGGAGTTTTCAATGCCATAAATTCCCGCATGAGTCAGTTTATCCTTCATGTCACCGCTGTTGGGAAGATACACATAGGCATCTCTGGGTGTGTTTATCAGCTGGATATGCTTGGTCTTTCTGTTTACTACGGCAATGATGTTTACGTCACTCCTGCTGGTGGCTGTAGGTGAGCCGTAGGTGTCGATCCCGCTTATATAAAGTGTAAACACATCTCCTAAGGTGTCATTATAGTCCTGTGAATCCTTTTTGATCTCAAAGCTGTAAATGTATCTTATCTCATCCTTAAAGGTCTCATAACCTTCCACCTCATCTAGCATACCTATGGTGCTTTCGTTTACGATAATGGCATCTGCCTCCTCATCTCTGAGATCGTCGGCCAGACCCACAATGCCATGGGATGTGATAAAGTCAACAGAAACTTTATCTTTGATCTCGACAATTGATTTATCGGTTATGTCATCTTCTTCCGAATCGGAATAGGAAACCGTTTTGCCGGCTATATCTTCAAGGGAGTTGTAAGGGCTTTCTTTAAGAACCGCCACCTTCATCTGCACAATATCACCGGATCTGCCTGTGATCTTTTCAATGGTCTTATTAAACTCTCCCGTAAAGAGGGCCGCATAGATCATTCCGGCACAGGCAGTGCCTGTAATGATAAGCATAACTATTGTTGACCATTTTCGTTTCATGGAAATGGTGGATATTACCAGTATGGCGCCCACAACACATAAAATAATAATTGTATAAACGGGCGGCAGCATACCTTTTCCTGCGGTACCTACAAGAACTATCGCCGTCATGGCGGCAAGAAGTCCCATAAGACCAAGAAGGATAAGGCTTAAGACTTTGCTCCTTTTTTTATTTCTGTAACTCATTTATTCTCTCCGGGTATTACCTTGTTCTCTTCCTTCCTATGGATATCTCAGCATTTACTCTTCGTCCGTTGATGACGGAACCATTAAGAGAACTTAAGACGTTTTGTGTTTTACTGCTGTCAACCTCAACAAAAGAAAATTTTTCTAAAATGTCAATATCAGATATTTCATTATCCTTTACACCGCAGTTGTTAAGCAGTTTCCTGATATTTCCGGGATTGGCGGAATCCATCTTACCGAGATTAAGAAAGATCCTGTCAGATCCGGGATTACCGTTGCGCTTCTTTTGTGTCTTCGGCTTTGATGTTTCCTCGGTGGTGTCAGGACCGATCTCGTTTTTAAGGAAAGCAGCGGCTATATCCAAAATGGTAAACTCGTCGCCGGAATCCTCCATAAATTTCTGGATCGCATCCGAATAAACCTTCAGATCCGAATGGGTAAGAGTATCTGTGATCCCTGCCATGGTCTGCTGTATGCGTACATTGGTGATCTCGGCAACATTGGGGATGGTGGTAAAGCGTATCTTAGCCTTTGTATACTTCATTATCTCATGGAGCCTGTACATCTCACGGCGTGAAACAAGTGAGTATGATACACCGTCTCTGTTTGCTCTTCCGGTACGTCCTATTCTGTGAACGTAATATTCAAGATCATCAGGCAGGTCATAGTTAAATACCACATCAATATCCTTGATATCAATACCTCTGGCCGCCACATCCGTGGCAATAAGTATCTCAACCCTGCCTGTCTTAAAGGCTTTCATTACCCTGTCACGTTGGGTCTGTTTCATGTCGCCGTGAAGACCAAGGGCGTTATACCCCCTTGCGGTCATTTCATGGGCAAGCTCGTCAACTTTACGCTTGGTATTACAGAATATTATAGACAGCTTAAAATCGTTCATGTCTATAAGTCTGGCTAAAATATCAGTCTTTTGCAGAGGTGAAACTTCCAGATAATATTGCTTTACGGATTTAACCGTTATCTCGCTTTTTGTGATCTGAACCTTGGCGGGATTAACAAGATACTTTCTTGTGATAGCAAGTATTTCCTTTGACATGGTGGCGGAAAAAAGGACCGTCTGTCTTTCTTTCGGAACACTGCGAAGGATCTCGTCTATATCATCACGGAATCCCATATCAAGCATCTCATCGGCTTCATCAAGTACTACGTGCTTTAAACGGTCAAGTCTTATGGTCCGGCGTTTCATATGGTCCATAAGGCGTCCGGGTGTGGCTACTATTATCTGGGGACGTTTCTTTAAAGCCTGGATCTGTCTGTCAATGTTCTGTCCGCCGTAAATAGCCACTACCTTTACATGCTTTTTATATTTGGTAAGCTTAAGCAGCTCAT
>CACWUI010000159.1 GCA_902764045.1 uncultured Lachnospiraceae bacterium | reverse complement strand
TCCTCCCGGATATGTGGGGTATGAAGAGGGTGGTCAGCTTACGGAAGCTGTAAGAAGAAAGCCTTATTCGGTAATACTTTTTGATGAGATCGAAAAAGCACATCCGGACGTGTTTAATGTATTGCTTCAGGTGCTTGACGACGGTCGTGTTACTGATTCACAGGGGCGTACGGTTGATTTTAAAAACACCATTATTATCCTTACAAGTAACATAGGTTCCGTTTACCTTCTTGACGGGATCGACGAAGAGGGTAATATAAAAAAAGAGACAGAGGATATGGTAATGGCAGATCTTCGTGCCCATTTCAGACCTGAGTTCTTAAACAGGCTGGACGAGATAATCCTCTTTAAACCTCTTACAAAAGAGAACTTAAAGGGTATTACGGATCTTATCTTAAATGAGATAAATAAGCTTCTTGCTGACAGACAGATAAAGATCGAAATGACCGATGAGGCTAAGCAGTTTGTGACAGACCACGGTTATGATCCCAACTTCGGAGCAAGACCGTTAAAGAGATATATCCAAAAGACGGTAGAGACTCTGGCAGCTAAGCTTATTTTAGAGGGAGATATAAATGCGGGCTCCGTTATCAGGATTGAAGTTAAAGACGGCGAGCTTGAGGCGGTAAAGGAATAACTCGGAGGAACATATGAAGGTATTAAAAAAAGGCGTGATGATTACAGTGGCAGGGATTTCTGCCATCGGCCTGCTTACAGGTTGTACTCAGCAAAAGATTACGGCAAAACTTACGGAAAGTGTTCTTTTTACAGATGCATTAAATATCATTAAAGATAATAATTATTTCGGGATCGACGGTGATTTTGATCTGGGAATAAAAATGGATGCATCAGCGCTTTCTTTTAATATTAATACAGAAGGTAAATTCTTTGTTGAAGGTGATGTTGAAAATGAACTGATCCATTCGAAAACGGATGCCGATATTAACACCTTCGGTCTTTCTCAAAATCTTAATGTGGAAAACTATACATTGAGAGAAGACGGAAAAACAATTATTTATAAAGCACAAAGTGTTACGGGACAAAAGGACGAAAATTGGAGCTACACTATTACAGAAGCAGGGGATAAACCATGGAAAGACCTTATCGAAAAGATCGACTTAAAAAACGATGATTTTAAAGCAGGTCTTGAAAAAGCCATCACTGATCTTACCCTTGAGCGGGAGACCAAAACCATTGATAATAAAGAGTGTTATGTAGTGAGCGGGATCATGCAGATCGATAAAGAAACACTGGAGACTTTGACTTCGGGAAACGCATCTCTTTCTGAGGTTGAAGCACTTGATATTGATTCCGTATGGTATTTTACGAAGGACAGTCATGAGTTAAAGAGAGCGGAACTTAATCCGGGATCCTCTGTGAAAAATATTAAATTTATGAAAAACGAAGTTAATTGTATACCGGAAAAGATAAAGATCAACATGGACTTTTCATTTGAAAAGGATCTGTATATAAGTATTCCAGAAGATATAAAACAAAATTCAAAGGAAAGCGTTGACTCTGAAAATGCAATAGATTTAATGATGCAAATGTGACATTGACTTGATATATTAAATATATTATTATAAAACACGGTTTTTTGATTAAGACCGTGTTTTTTCTTACGGGTTTTCGCCCGATTTTTCCAAATTTTAATCAGGAATTTTTCCAAAAGGAGGTTTATGTTTACAGAAATATTCAGTTCTACAATTGTGGGACTAAATGCATACACCGTATCAGTTGAGACTGACGTGGGGCCGGGACTGCCATGCTTTGAAATGAGCGGATACCTGGCGAATGAGGTACGGGAAGCGAAGGAAAGAGTAAAAGTAGCCATAAAAAATTCAGGCTATAAACTGAAGCCCCAGAGAATAATAATAAATCTTTCTCCGGCCGATCTGAAAAAAACAGGAACAGGATTTGATCTTCCCGTGGCAATAGGAGTGCTTTCGGCAAATGATCATGTGAATCAGGATATGCTTAAAGATACTATTTTTGTGGGAGAACTTAGTCTTGACGGAAAAGTGAATCCCGTTCGCGGATGTCTGGTAAGTGCAATAGAGGCTGTTAAAAACGGATTTAAAAGAATAGTTGTACCTGAGGCAAATAAAAGAGAATGTATGTGTATTAAAGGAATAAAGATCATCGGTGTTTCGGATTTGTGTGAAACCGTAAATTACTTAAACGGCGAGGTTACACTTGATGATAAAGATGATGAAAACCTGAAAGACCTTAATGATCTGCCGGCAAATAATACCATTGATTATTCGGACATCAAAGGACAGAGATCGGCCAAGCTTGCAACGGCTATAGCAGTTGCCGGGATGCATAACATTTTATATATCGGTCCCCCGGGCTGCGGTAAATCAATGATGTCAAAAAGAATACCCACGATCATGCCGGAAATGACAAAAAATGAA
>CACWUI010000158.1 GCA_902764045.1 uncultured Lachnospiraceae bacterium | reverse complement strand
TGATCCTGTCAGCTTCCGGTGAACAGGCAGATTTCGGAATCGCTATTGACAGCGTTCTTATCTCCATTCACCCGCATAACGACAGAGGCACGGCCGTGGCGGATGCGGAGCTGGCAGTACTTGCGGGAGGTGACCGCATAGAGGGTACCCTTTTCGGAAACGGTGAGAGGACAGGTAATGCGGATATTGTAACTCTTGCCATGAACCTGTATGCCCAGGGAGTTGACCCGGAGCTGGATTTCTCCGACATGAAATCAATCGTAAAGGTCTATGAAAGATGCACCCAGTTTAAGGTGGAAGACAGAAGACCTTACTGCGGAAAGCTGGTGTTTGCCGCATTTTCAGGCTCACATCAGGACGCCATTGCAAAGGGCATGCGCTACAAGACGGAAAATAACAGCGACACCTGGGCGGTGCCTTATCTGCCCATTAACCCGGAGGATGTGGGAAGAACTTATGATACGGACGTTATCAGGATAAATTCCCAGTCCGGTAAAGGCGGCGTGGCTTACGTTCTTGAGATGAATTACGGTCTGGATATACCCAAAGGAATGCGGGAGGACATCGGATATGCGGTTAAGGACGTATCCGACGAGAAGCATAAGGAACTCAGTCCCCGGGAGGTTTATGATATCTTTATCGAAAGATACATAAACTACAATCCCGTATTCAAGATCGACGGCGTGCATTTTGTCCAGGAGGATAATAACGAGATCACCGCCAGGGTAAATATCGTAAAGGACGGTAAGGCCACCGAGGTTACGGAAAAAGGAAACGGCCGCTTAAATGCCGTTGCCAAAGCCCTGGAGTCCTACTTTAACACAAGCTGCAATGTGGTTCTTTTCGAGGAGCACGCGCTTGCGGACGGATCCGATTCTTCAGCCATTGCCTACGTGGGAGTGGCGGATGATAAGGACAGGGTCTGCTTTGGAGCAGGCATTGACCCGGATATCATGCGTGCATCCATCGATGCGCTGGAGTCCGCGGTAAACAGACAGCTGGAAAGATAAGATCATGATAAAACTGGTGGCAAGTGATATAGACGGAACCTTACTGCCCATCGGTCATACCCATATCAGTCAGAGTTTTTTTGAGGTGATCAATGAACTCGACCGTATGGGTATTATTTTTGTTGCCGCAAGCGGACGCCAGATCCCCAGTCTTCATATGCTTTTTGAAAGCGTAAGGGATAAGGTGCTCTTTATCGCGGAAAACGGGGCTTATGTGGAATATAAGGGTGAGACCCTTCACGAAGCCGGCATGAGCCATTCTCTTGTAAAGGAGATAGTGGCGGATATCGAGAAAACTCCGGACTGCGAGCCAATAGTATCTACAAAAAAAACGGTGTATATCACAAAGCACGCGGAAACCTTCTTTCGCTCAAGAGAAAAAGAGATTCTTTATTCCACCACGGTAACCGATGACTTTTTTAATATATCCGACAAGGTATTTAAGGTGACGGCATGCAATTACGAAGGGATCCTGCCCAATGCCAGGACATTTGCAAAGACATGGGAGAAGTTTGCCTCGGTGACGGTTTCCGGGGAAATGTATTTTGACTTTATGGATCTGTCGGTAAGCAAGGGAAATGCCCTGGAAAAGGTCATGAAGCTGTTAAATATCGGTCCGGATGACTGTATGGTCTTCGGGGACAATTACAATGACATATCCATGCTTAAGAAAACGGAAAATGCCTTTGCCATGGAGCACTCCGACGATACAGTGAAGGCTTACGCAAGATATCTGACGTCAGATGTTGAAGATACAATAAGAAAAATATATAATATCCTGAAATGATTTCAGCTAAAGAGGAATGATATGAAACAAAAGAAAAAGAGCAAGGCAAAAGGCTTTTTTATATTAGCCTGTATCATTGCCGCAGGGATAGCGGTATTTACCATATTTTTTAACGGACACGGAGTATATTTCACCTTCGGGATGCCTGAGTCCACAGCTCTGAAGGCGGACGGTGAGGCTGCCTCGGTGATGGCTGCAAAGGTGCTTATGGCGGATGAGAAAACAAGGCTTCTGGAGGTGTCTGACAACAAGATATTTCCGGCGACCGTAAACGGAGAGAAAGTTGAGGATCACATTAAAAACAACGTGAAGAGCCGTCTTTCAAGGGTGGCCGCCCTGAATGCCATGGCAAAGAAAAAGGGCGTTGTCCTTTCCCATGTCCAAAAGGAAGAAGTGGAAAATGCGGCTTCCGTTTATTATCAGGCATTAAGCGATGATCAAAGGAAAAACCTGGAGGTATCAAAGGAAAAGCTATCCGAGCTGTTCAGGCAGTATAAGATCGCCGAGGAGATGAAAAATTATCTGCTGTCAGATGATGCCGTCGAGGTGAGCATGGACGAGGCCAGGGTGATTTCCGTTCTTTATATAGTAAATGAATCCAGGGAAGAGGCGGACAAGGCCCTTGCCGAATTAAAAGAGGGAGAGCCTTTTTATGATGTGGCTGCAAAGTATAATGCGGATGAAAGTTATA
>CACWUI010000157.1 GCA_902764045.1 uncultured Lachnospiraceae bacterium | reverse complement strand
AGCGCCTACCAAGCAAACATCATCATCTGCCCCAAGCGGGAGTGGCATAACCAGACCCTGTAATCATTTTACCACTTGAGTAAAGAATGCAGGGCTTTTTTATGCCTTCCGGTAAGAAACATAAACATTTTCAAACAAAAGGAAGGAGGAAAGCCAAAATCGTCCCCAACTTGTGGACGAATTCGGGGATTAAGATTTTGGTTTCAACAATCATGGCATTTTTTACTAATAGCGTAACAGCACTTAAAACCGTCGTAACCGCAATCGGAGCGGGCGTAGCCGTATGGGGAATCATCAACCTGCTTGAGGGCTACGGTAATGATAACCCCGGTGCAAAGAGCCAGGGAATCAAGCAGCTGATGGCAGGAGGCGGTATTGTAATCATCGCCCAGACGGTGATCCCTCAGCTCTCCAGCTTGTTCTCATAAGGAGCAGAACGGTAGATGGATTCTATCGTTGATAAGATTACCGAACTCATAAAGGAAATGCTGCAAGGCTGGGTAATGACAAACCTCGAAGGCATGTTTACCGATGTAAATGACAAAGTAGGTACGATTGCCGGAGAGGTTAGTCAGACCCCGAGTGCATGGAACGCAAGCGTTTTCACAATGATACAGAACTTGTCAGATACAGTTATCATACCGATAGCCGGGATCATAATCACATACGTGCTTTGCTATGAGCTTATCACTATGGTGATCGACAAGAATAACATGCATGAATTCGACACCTCGCTGTTTTTCAGATATCTCTTCAAGGCTTGCATCGCAGTGATGCTTCTTAGCAAGACTTCGGATATCGTCATGGCGATTTTCGACGTTGGTGGTCACATGGTCAATGAAGCCGCAAGTACCATTACGGGATCAACGGCGCTCAATGTCGGAACGACGATTCAGACAATGTTTCAAAATCAGCTTTCCACGATGGAGATCGGAGAGCTGATAGGTCTCGGCATAGAAACCATGTTTTGCAGCTTCTGTATGAAGATCATGTCAGTCCTCATCACCGTCATCCTATACGGACGTATGATCGAGATATACCTTTATGTATCGGTAGCACCGGTGCCGTTTGCAACTCTTGTAAACAGGGAATGGGGCGGTATCGGATCCAACTATATCAAAGGATGCATAGCCTTGGCTTTTCAGGGATTTTTCATAATGGTCTGCGTTGCGATATATGCAGTCCTGGTGAATGCAGTAGCGGTAGCCAGCAACCTCCACTCAGCATTGTGGCAGGTAATGGCTTACACCGTTGTACTCTGCTTCTCCCTGTTTAAGACCGGATCACTCGCCAAGAGCATATTAAATGCGCACTAAAGAATTACGGAGGTGAGATGCCTATGGCAATCGCAGTAGACGTGGCAAAAGACCCCAAGGCGATAAAGAGTAAGTTCATCGGGAACTTTACGAAGCGTCAGGTCATTTGCTTTGGAGCGGCTGCCGTGGTAGGTATCCCTTTTTATCTGCTGACAAGGAAGGTAATCGGAACGGACGTGGCTGCCCTTATGATGGTGGCAGTCATGCTCCCGTTCTTCTTTATCGCCATGTATGAAAAGGACGGAGTACCTGCAGAGCAATATTTAAAGCAGGTTATAGAGATGAAGTTTATCCGGCCCGGGATCCGCAGATACAAGGTGGAGAACTTATACGAGCAGTTAAGAGAAAGAGAATCTATGGAAAAGGAGGTGGAAGCTCTTGAACGCAAGCAAAAAAAGTGGAAAGAAGAGCGTTACGGCAAAGCAGACGGCAAGTCAAAAGAAGACAACTAAGCCTGCAAAAGCCGTGCAGAGTAAGAAAAGCGGCAAGTCGCTGTTTGAGAGATTCACGGGACTTACGCTTGCTGAGTTCTTAAAGCTGAAAAAGCTTAAGAAAACGCTCTCCGGAGATAATGGTCAGTCCGGCAAGCAGATTTCCACACAGCAGACCATTACCTTTGACAAGATGTATCACGACGGCATCTGTAAGGTTAAGAAGAATTATTACACCAAGATGATCGAGTTTTATGACCTTAATTATGTTCTTTTGGATGAGGATGAGAGGGCGGATATCCTGGGACTGTATTCACAGTTCATCAATTATTTTGATCCCAGTATCAGCTTTCAGATCTTCCTCTTTAACAGGCATGTAAATGAGGAAACCCTTGCGGCGCAGTTTGATATATCTGCCCAGGGAGATAAGTTTGATGATATCCGTGAGGAGTTTTCGGATATGCTTAAGAACCTCTCCGCAAAGGGAAATAACGGAGTCATCAAGAGTAAGTACATTATTTACGGGATTGAGGCGGAGAACTTAAAGGAGGCAAGGCAGAGGTTCATCAGTCTGGATGCAGACATCGTAAAGAATCTGAAGAATCTCGGAACCAATGCCAAGAGCCTTGACGGGAAGGAGCGCTTGAGGATCCTGTATGAATTTTTCAATCAGGACAAGATGGAGCCTTTCCGTTTTTCATTTAAGGAAATGGCGGAGTCCGGCAACAGCGTGAAGGATTATATCGCACCGCA
>CACWUI010000156.1 GCA_902764045.1 uncultured Lachnospiraceae bacterium | reverse complement strand
CCAAAAGAAGAAAGAGCCGAAACTCCTTAGAAATCAAAGGAATTCCGGCTCATTTTATCCTTGAACTGTCGAAAACGGGATTATAGACTTTACCATCTCAACAAGGGGTATGTCAAGGGAATAAAAATTGCCAAATCATAAGAAAAGCGGAGCCTACATCAACCTCGTCTGACAACAGACCTTCTTCGCTTTCGTTTGCAACAACCTGAAGCGCACAAAGCACGCCGTCTTCAGACGACAGCCGAAGGTCTGCGTTCTCGCCCCGCGCCAGAATGCGCCAGCATACTCGGGTTTTCGACAGTTGAATAGAGTATAAATCGCTAAAAACCGCCAAATGGCGGTCTTTTTTTGTCAAATTACGCCAATTTATATGTTGTATGGTGTTGTGTTTATCTATATATTGTGATATAATGAGTGAATGAAGTTATGGTTTGATAGAAAATCAAAAGATCCGACTTACTTTATCCAACAGGGATTTCGTAACGGAAAAAAGACATCTACCCGGAACGTCAAACGGATCGGGAAACACTCGGAGCTACTCGCTATCACAGATGACCCCCTTGCTTACGCAAAGGAACAGGTGGCGAAATATAATGAGGAGATGAAAAATACCAAAGTCTCTATGGATCTTTCCATTGACTTTGACAAAAAGGTCAGGGCTTCCGATGATGTCGTTTCCGCTTCTGCCCTGCGGAACATTGGCTATTATTACCTCCAACACATTTACCACGATCTTCAGATCGGCTGCTTTTTCAAAGATGTCTCTAATGACAGAAAGATTGAATTCGATCCGAACCTTGTGAACCGTTTTCTTACCTGCGCACGTATTCTTTCTCCTGCGTCAAAGCTCAGGACCCACGTTCACTTAACGGATTATTACGAACAACCCGACTTTGATTATGTCCATATCCTCCGCACGATGGATCTTATGGAAGAAAACTACGAGGAATATATCCGCCACCTTTACAAGAACAGCTCCAATGTAGTGAAACGGAATACCTCTGTCTGCTATTACGACTGCTCCAACTTTTACTTCGAGATCGAATCTCCCGATCTTGATTATGTTGATGAGGTGACCGGAGAAGTTATCAGCGGTTTTCGGAAATACGGCATGTCTAAAGAGCACCGTCCCAACCCGATCGTTGAGATGGGCCTTTTCATGGATTCGGACGGTATCCCTCTTTCCATGTGCCTCGTGCCCGGGAATCAAAGTGAACAGACAACGGCGGTGCCTTTGGAAAAGGAACTTTCCCATATGCTGAAAGGCAAGTCCTTTATCTATTGTGCGGACGCAGGGCTCGGTTCCTACCATATCCGCAACTTCAACTCCATGGGCGGGCGCGCTTTTATCGTAACGCAGTCTATCAAAAAGCTTTCCGACATACTGCAGCAGGCTGTTTTCAGTGATTGCGATTATCGGCTCCTTTCTTCCGGCGATCCTGTTTCACTGCAGGAAATGAAAGAGTTTGACCGGAAGGATGATGCAAACCGGGCACTTTACCTTGATAAGATTTTTAAGGTCATACCTGCGGATAACCTGATCGATCTAGGACTTTACGACGAAAAAAAGTTCAAAAACGGAAAGACAAAGCAGGTGAAGGTGAAAGGGCTGCTCCCGCAGAAACTGATCATCACTTTTTCGAGAAAAATGATGGAATATCAGCGTTATATCCGGAACCGCCAGATCGAAAGGGCGAAGAATCTGCTGAAGAACATCGATCCAGAGACCTATAAGAAGGGTCCCAATGACGTGACCCGGTTTATAAAGCGTAATTCAAAAGGAAAGAATGGGGAAAAAGCGGTCGATCAGTACGTGCTGGATCTCGAACTGATTGCCGAAGAAGAAAAGTATGACGGCTTTTATGCTGTTGCAACCAATCTTGATATAGCCGAAACTCCGGCTGCCATGAAAACGGATGTAGGTCAGATCCTTGATATCAGTGCACAGAGATATAAGATAGAGGATTGTTTCCGGCTTATGAAAACCAACTTTTCTTCCAGGCCGGTCTACCACCGAAACAAGCCCCGGATTATCGCTCATTTTATGATCTGCTATACTGCACTACTTATTTTTCGCCTTTTGCAAAAGAAGCTTGATCTGGCAGGGTACCACTTTACGCCAAACGATATCGTTGAAACACTTCAGAACATGCAGGTAACAGATATCAATGATTTGTTCTACACAGCGACATACGAGGGGTCACAGATCCTGACGGCACTGAACACAATCTATCCGTTGTCTCAGTTAGACCGTAAATATTACCAGCCGAAGGATCTGAACAAAAAATTCAAAAAAATTTCAAGATAGCATTCCCATACAACATTTTCCAAAAGAAGAAAGAGCCGAAACTCCTTAGAAATCAAAGGAATTCCGGCTCATTTTATCCTTGAACTGTCGAAAACGGGACATTTTTATGTACGTAACATTGATTTGTTATACGAAAATAAGTACATAAAAATGCAATACTTATCATTTTTATGTACTTAAATATGTAATACCAACTTGAAGGTTTATGAATGCTATAATAAAGCCAGATATTCCAGTTAAGCAATACTCATCATTACT
>CACWUI010000155.1 GCA_902764045.1 uncultured Lachnospiraceae bacterium | reverse complement strand
ATTTTCCATGGCAAGGATGATGGAACCGGAATTATAACGCTTCGGAGGCGTGGTCTCCCCTTCTTTTACCTCCAGGGCATTTATCTTTATGATGTCACCTTTTTTAATGGCTTTTACTTCATCGGGCACGGGGGTATCCTCGGACTTTGCTTTATTAAAAGAAGCTTTCGCCACCTTAAGATACCCCTCTTTCGTAAGGGCTTTAAAGCTTGCGGTAAATGTTTCATTTCCCGCAAGTATCGTAAGCCCCGTTTTTTGATAAACGGCAGGCTCATAGAAAATGCTTAAAAATCGCCTGGTAATGAGCTCATATATCTTTTGTGCTGTTTGGGACAACCCTCCCAGCGCATTCAGCCCGAAGCCGGTAGGTATAACAGCATAATGATCGGTTATTTTCTTATCGTCACAGTATCGGCTTTTGGCAATGCTGCCATGCATATTCCCGGAGATTATCTCTTCCGCAAATGCTGACACGGGAGCATAAGCCTTAAGACCGTTAATGTTTTTTGCAATCTCCTTTGCCACGGCAGTTGAGATAACCCTGGCATCCGTTCTGGGATAAGTGGTCAGTTTTTTTTCGTAAAGTTCCTGTACTATCTTTAATGTATCATCCGGGCTTATCTTAAAAATCTTAGCACAGTCATTTTGCAGCTCCGCCAGATTATATAAAAGAGGCGCATTCTTTTTCTCCGTCTTTTTTTCGGCCTTAAGCACAGTGGCTTCAATAAACCCTTCGGACTCCAGAGTTTCCGCCGTCTCCGTATTTTCCCCGTCCTGCCCGCTCCCGGAATCCTTAGGGGTAAAGCTGACAAGAATGCCCGAATCCCCTGCCAGCATTTCCGCAAGTTCCAAGGCAGTCTCTTTACAGGTAAAACCCGTATCCTTGTAAAGCTTATCCGATCCTGCAAATGCGCTGCCCTCGCTTAGTTTCCACTCTGCTTTAAATCCGTACTGTGTGAGGGCATTTACTTTAAAAAAAGGCTGCGGTGTGAAAGCCCTTATCTCCCTCTCTCTTCTTACCACCATACCCAGGACGCAGGTCATCACACGCCCCATGGCAAGCACGGCGCTTCTTTCTCCTATGGCATTTGCGATATTATTCCCGTAGATCAGAGTCATTGCCCTGGAAAAGTTTATCCCCATGAGATAATCCTCCTTGGCACGCAAATAAGCGGCATCGGACAGATTGTCATACTCTGACAGATCCTTTGCCGTCTTAATGCCTTTTATGATCTCTTCCTCAGTCTGGGAATCAATCCAGACTCTTTTTTCTTTTTTGCCGGTAACTCCCGCCTGCTGTCGTACCAGTCTGTAAATATATTCTCCCTCGCGTCCCGAGTCGGTGCATACAAAAACAGTCTCCACATCCGGACGTGTAAGCTGGGTCTTTACGATATTAAACTGCTTTTTCACGGAATCGATAACACCGTATTTGTATGTCGAAGGTATAAAGGGCAGACTTTCCAGACTCCATTTTTTAAGGGCAGGGTCGTATTCCTCCGGATAGCTCATGGATACCAGATGCCCCACACACCAGGTAACGATATATTTTTCCGACTCCAAAAAGCCGTCACCGCTCTTAAAAGTCTCTTTGAGAGTCTTTGCAAATTCCTTTGCAACGCTTGGTTTTTCCGCAATAAATACTGATTTCCCCATGGATCATCCTTTTATGAACCGGGAGGTCCACTCTTTATAATCATCCCTGGATCTCTTTGAATAATTGTAAGGATATCTGATGGTGCTTCCGCGGCACACTTCTTTTAACCTTACAAGGCTGGAACTGATACTGGTCATGCCTGATGTGGAAAAGGGTATAACGGTCTTTCCTGACAGGTCGCACTTTCTTAAAAAAGCAAGCAGCAAATCAGGAACCGATGAACACCAGATGGGATAACCGACGAAAACCGTATCATACCCGGAAAGGTCCGGTATGGAATTGACAAACTCCGGTCTTATGCGCATCAGTTTATCCTTAACAGCCCTGATGACGGACATGACATAATTGCCGTAATCTTTTTTGGGCTTTACGCTTATGATGTCACTTCCCGTGTCTTTCAGAAGCCTCTTTGCTATTTTTTCCGTTTTCCCGGAATGTGAAAAATAAATAATGATCGATCTCATAAAACAACCCCCTCTGTATCAGGACTTTCCGGATGATTCATCCAGCGTATGCATATATGCGGGCACAAAGTTTTCCATGAAATAGTCCGCTTCCTTAAGATTCAGATCCTTTATCACCTTAAGGATCGACTTTTCTGCATCGGCAAAATCAGTGTTTCCCATGTTTTTTTCATCCACGCACTTTAAATATGCGGAAATCTTATCCGCTGCCTTTACATATTTCCACAGATCATCCTCGTCTTTTGTTTCAAGAAGCAAAGGATCGTACTCGTTGCGAAAGTCCTCGGGCAGCCCCTCTAAAAGCTCATTTTTTGCGATGTTTTCCACCTCGGAATATGCTTCTCTTATCACCCGGCTGTGATACTTCACAGGGGTCGGCATGTCTCCGGTGATGATCTCCGTAGTATCATGGTACATCCCCAGGATCGCCAGTCTTTCCGCATTTATATCTCCGCC
>CACWUI010000154.1 GCA_902764045.1 uncultured Lachnospiraceae bacterium | reverse complement strand
GTCCAGTGCTGACGTCGCCTCATCCAGGATCAATATCGCCGGATCTTTCAGTATTACCCTGGCTATGGATATCCTCTGCTTCTCCCCGCCGGAAAGCTTAAGTCCTCTGTTTCCCACCATAGTGTCATAGCCGTCGGGCTGGCGCATTATAAAATCATGGATATTTGCCACTTTGCAGGCCTCCTCCACCTCCTGCCTTGTGGCTTCATCCTTTGCATAAAGGAGATTTTCCATAATGGTCCCGTTAAAAAGATATGTATCCTGGGTGACCATTCCGATATTCTGCCTGAGATACTCCAGGTCAAAATCCCGGACATCCACTCCCGCAATGCTCACGGAGCCGTCCAGCACATCGTAAAGCCTGGGGATAAGGTTTACCACCGTGGACTTTCCGGCACCTGAAGGCCCCACGATCGCATACATGGCGCCTCCGGGAATCCTGAAACTCACATCCGTCAGGATCGTTTTTTCTTCGTTATAACCGAATCTCACATGGGCAAATTCTATGTCCCGGTTTTTTACGGGCGGTTTTTGGGGATCCTCCGGATTGGTTATTGTTTTTTCCCGGTCCAGATAATCGAATATCCTGGTAAAAAGCGCCAGTGATCTTGTAAAATCCACCTGGATGTTCAGCATGGACTCCACAGGACGGTAAAGCCTGTTCAGAAGCGCCACCATCGCCGTCACCGTTCCTACAGTAAGAGCCGTATCCACACGCCCTATCATGAAAAGCCCGCCGAAAAAATAAATGAGCAAAGGTCCCAGCTGGGTAAAGATCCCCATTACAGCCCGAAACACCTTACCGCTCCTGTCCTCTTTAACGGACAGGTCCGTAACCTCTTTGTTAATTTTTTCAAATCTCTCATACTCCTTTTTTTCTCTTGTAAAAAGCTTTACCAGAAGAGATCCGCTGACAGACAGGGTTTCATTTATCACCTGATTCATTTCGTCATTTTTTTCCTGACTCTGTGTAAGAAGGGAGAATCTTTTTTTACCTGCAGCGCGCATGGGGAAGATCAGCAAAGGTAGGATCACTATCCCCACCAGCGCCAGCTGCCAGCTTAGGGTAAACATGGCAACGGTAGTGGCAATGATGGTGGCAATGTTGCTGACTATGGAAGAGAGGGTGTCGCTTATTACGGAGCTTACTCCCGTAATATCCGTATTCATCCGGGTAATGATGTCCCCCTGCTTTTCCGTGGTAAAAAAGGAATGGGGCATATGCTCAAGATGGTCATACATCTGGTTTTTCATGTCGTAAATGATGCGGTTTGATATCCATGTATTGATATAACTCTCGATCAGACCGATGATCTGACTTGCGGTAAGAGCGATCAAGGCATAGATAAGCAGTTTTATAAGAAGCCCCATATCATTCCCCACCAGGGCATCATCAACTATCCTTCCAGTGATGATGGAAGGAAGAAGCCCCACCACCGCTGCCGCCGCAATGGTGACAAACACAAGGATAAACTGCCATTTATAAGGCTTCAGATATGAAAATATCCTTTTTATCAGTCCCTTTGATATCTTGGGCGCATTGTTCTTTTCTTCTTCCGTAAGGTATCTCCGGTGCATGCCCATAGGTCCCGGTCCCGCCATGATCAAATCTCCCTTTTAATAATTCTTTCACTATTTTACCATAAAATATCATACCATTATGTGTTATAATAATTTGTACAAGTGTTTAATAAAAGAAGGTTACATCATGCGCAAATCACTAATGGAAAATATCACGGAGCAGCTGGTCCGTCTGAAATACAGAAAAAAAAGCCCGGAGGATGTGGAGCGTTTCCTGCAGAAAAAGATCCGAAAATCCGAAATGCCCTATCGCCTTCCGGTTTTTTTAAGATTTAAGACAAGTATAGAAGAACATGACTCCTGCGGGCAGCGTGTTTATTTTCTTAATAATGAATCCGACTCTGATACCATAGTGGTATATCTGCACGGCGGAGCATTCGTAGATGAGATAACGCCCTTTCACTGGAAAGTCATCGATCGTATCGCGCATCTTTCAGGATGTAAGGTTGTGGTTCCCCTTTATGAACTAATGCCATTTGCCACACACAAAGAGGCTTTCACGCTTGTTGAGCACCTTTACTCCTGCCTTTTGCTTAATTTTCCTGATAAAAAAATAGTCTTTATGGGGGATTCCGCAGGCGGCGGACTTGCGGTCAGTGTCAGCGAGTATTTTGCAAAAGAAAATATCTGTCTCCCGGATAAGCTGGTCCTTTTCTCACCATGGCTGGATGTAAGCATGAGTAATCCGGAAATGGATGCGTTTGCGGAACGTGATATAATGCTGTCTTCTCCCGGACTTAAGGTTTACGGAAAGCACTGGGCAGGTAACCTTGACACGGACGATTACCGGGTCAGCCCCATGTTCGGAGACGTCGATAAACTTACAAATGTGACTATGTTTGCGGGCAGTGAAGAGCTATTATATCCGGATATCTTTAAATTTTACGGGAAAATAAAAAAAGCCGGCAACAAATGCAGGCTTTATGTCGGGGAAAATCTCGGTCATGACTATCCCATATTCCCTACGGTAGAAGGGAGACGGGCCGTGTCGGAAGCGGTAGAGGAAATTGTGAATCTGTA
>CACWUI010000153.1:2685-4300 GCA_902764045.1 uncultured Lachnospiraceae bacterium | reverse complement strand
ATCGTGCCCGGCTATTATCTTATTTTCGTCTTCCATAAAAAACCCCTTTCCGTGTAAAAGAAAATTAAATTAAGAATAGTTTACACATTTAAAAACAGTTAGGCAAGTATCATTACATAACCCCCTTGTAGGATTACTGCATAAAAAACATAGTGGTACTATTACTTTCGTAAATGAATTAAAAGAAAGAAGGTGTTATTTATGCATATGGCTGATGCTCTCCTGCATCCTGCGGTGGCGGGTACCATGTACGGTGCTACCGGAGCGACCCTGGTTTATTCCATCGCTACGCTTAAAAAGGATGATCAGGAGCCGGCAAAGCTCCCTACCATGGCGGTTGCTTCTGCGCTTGTTTTTGCGGGACAGATGATCAACTATACCATACCGGGTACGGGATCTTCAGGACACATCTGCGGCGGATTTTTGCTGGCCGCTCTGCTGGGACCAAGGGCTGCCTTTATGTGTATGTCAGTGATCCTTTCTATCCAATGTTTTTTCTTTGCGGACGGAGGAATACTGGCGTTGGGAGCCAATATATGGAACATGGCGTTTTACGGGTGCTTTGTGGGGTATTACCTGCTATGGCAGCCTTTAATGAGAAGTAAGCTTTTTAAGAATATGAGCATAGGCGGCCGGGCCCGGTCGAAGATTTGGCTTGCATGTCTTCTGGGATGTGTGATAACTCTTCAGATGGGCGCATTCTCAGTTGTGCTTGAGACACTTATTTCAGGCGTAACAGAACTTCCCTTCGGTATTTTCGTAGGTCTGATGCAGCCTATACATTTGGCCATAGGAGCCATAGAAGGAGCGGTGACAGCCGCAGTACTGACCTTCCTGTACCAGACAAGGCCGGAGATGCTGCGGGAACACAAGTACCTGACCTCAGAACTGGGTACAGTAAAAGAAGAACGTAAAAGCAGATTTCCCTTTGGAGGTGCGATACTTGTTCTTGCAATAAGTGTTGCGGCTATAGCCGGCGGATTCTCACTGCTGGCAAGTACTCATCCGGATGGATTGGAATGGGCTATCGGCAATATTGAAGAAGCCGAGGACAAGCTGGAAGAGAAAGGAGGTGAAGGGCCTTATGAGGCCGTGGGTGTCGCCCAGGAAAAAACCTCCTTCCTGCCGGATTACGCATTTAAAGAAGATGATGAGAATCCGGCCGGGACAACAGTCGCAGGTCTCGTAGGGGCCGCCATTGTCGCGGGGATCGTAGCATTAGTCGTGTTCCTTGCAAGACTGGGAAAAAGGAAGCGGACAACATCAGGATAGCGTGAATAATATATGAACAATAAGCTTGAAAAAGCATTGCGGGAGATCTGCAGTATGGATGAGCTTGCCGAAAGGGACTCGTACGTACACAGGCTCCCGCCTCTTGCTAAATTGATAGTAACAATCTGCTATATCGCCATAACGGTGTCATTTGATAAATATGATATTACGGGGCTCGCAGTCATGGTCGCATATCCCCTTATCATGTTTGCAGTGAGCGGCATTTCCATAGGATCATGTTTTTATAAACTGAGGATCATCCTGCCCATAGTGGCGTTGGTAGGTGTTTTTAATCCTATATTTGACAGGGAAGTTTATGCGACCATAGGCGGTTTTACTTTTT
>CACWUI010000153.1:0-2634 GCA_902764045.1 uncultured Lachnospiraceae bacterium | reverse complement strand
TCTTTTATACTTATTTCCACCACAAAGATAGATCATCTTTGCTGTGCGTTGAGAAGAGTCGGGATGCCGGGAACACTGGCAACTCTTTTTCTACTGACTTACCGGTATATAACCCTGATGATGACGGAGCTTTCCACCATGACCACGGCTTACAGCCTGAGAGCCCCCGGACAGAAGGGCATACATGTTTCCGCATGGGGCTCTTTTATAGGCCAGCTGTTCTTAAGGAGCATGGACAGGGCCGAAGAGGTTTATTCGGGAATGCAGCTCAGGGGCTTTGACGGGAATTTTCATTATGCCGACATAAAGATCATGACGGTGAACGGGGCAGTCTTTTGTGGCGTTTGCGTTACGCTTTTTATACTTGCAAGGATCTTCAATGTGATCTTTTTACTGGGGAATATGTTTACATGAGGTGTTATGATGATCGAATTTGAAAATGTTTCTTTTGAATATGAAAAAGGACATCCTACCCTTACGGACATTTCCTTTAAGATCAGGCCCGGTGAATGTGTAGGACTTATCGGAGCCAACGGCTCGGGAAAGTCTACCCTTATGAAGATCATGCTGGGACTGTTGTCCTATCAGGGGAATGTAACTGTATGCGGGATGCCCGTGGATAAGAAGAACCTGACGGAGGTGCGCAAAAAACTGGGCTTTGTGCTGCAGGATTCCGACAGCCAGATGTTTATGCCTACTATTTTTGAGGATATGATATTCGGACCTATGAATTACGGTCTGTCAAAAGAAGACGCCGAAAAAAAAGTGGATGAGGTCTTAGATTGTTTGGGTATCGCAGAGCTTAAGCACAAATACAATCACAAGATCTCGGGGGGTCAAAAACGTATGGCAGCCATAGCAACCATTATGGCAATGGAGCCGGAGGGTGTGATAATGGATGAACCTACGGTTGCACTTGATCCGTATAACAGAAGGCTTGTGATGAACACCATAAAGGACATGGATAATACCAAGCTTATCGCATCCCATGATCTGGATATGATCTATGATCTGTGCGACAGGGTTATGCTTATCGCAAAGGGAAAGCTTGTGGCGGACGGTGATGCAAAGGCCGTTCTTACAGATAAAGAACTGCTGGAGGCAAACCGGCTGGAGTTGCCGTTGGCATTGACATAAAAAACGTTATGCTGCGATAAAGGCATAGGAGACGCATAGTCTCCTTTTTTGATGCCTGTTATGTTATCATGGTAAGAAAGTTTTTTTAAGGGTTTAACTTGCTATGAAAAAAATATATATGTGCTTTCTTTGTCCGGTATTGCTTTTTACCGGCTGCTCTGCAGTTCATGAAAATGAACATTCACAAAGCGCACAGCCTGCATATGGATCACCGGAAGAAACATCCGGGGCAACCACCGAAACAAATGAAACGCCCGTACACACCTCAATTGCGGAAATGTCCAGGATAAAAAAGATCGCAAAAAGTGTGGAGTATGACGAGGGTGAAAGCCTGTTATCTTCACCGCCTCAGATCACCTATCAATACAGTGATGAGGATTATGAGTATTATTCTTTTATCTACGGTGATGAGGAATTCAGTGTTTTGCATGATAATGATAACTGGAAGATATTTGAATCATATAAGATCAGAAACAGCGAAGACATGAAGCTTATATGTCAGGCAATGATCGATATCGATCCGGTTCATGGGGCGGATATGTCTTCATACAGGACCACGGAGGACATGGCATATGAGTGGATACAGCACAATATCGTATATGATCTGCCCGGACTTGATGATGAAATAAAAGACAGTGCCGCAAATGTGGATATGGATCCGAAGGATCAGAATATGACAATAATGGAGATGTACTATAACAGGTAATTATAAAACTGCCGGTTCTTTTAAAAAGGATCAGGCAGTATTTTTATGCATTTCTATGCAAATTATCCCGGGGTGGGGGTTGTTAAAAAATAAAGCTGACATAAACTTAAACCCTATAATACAATTCTATGAGGGAAAAAATGGAACTTAAAAAACTGATCCAAAAAAGATGGAACTCGTCTGCTGCCGGGTTTTCCGAACGTGTAAGATCCGAACTCGAAAAGAGAGGTGACAGGTGGAAAAATTATATAAAAAAGAATATTGATCCCAAGCCCGGAATAAAAATACTTGAACCCTGTTGCGGTCCCGGGTTTTTAAGCATATTGTTTTCAGGTGACGGAAGAAAGGTCATTGGTGCAGATGAATGTGATGCCATGCTTGAGGAAGCCCGAAATAATGCTGAAATCTTCGGAGCCTCAGTCAAATTTGTAAACATGGATTGTCATAAACTGGATTTTCCGGATGAAACCTTTGATATGGTGGTTTCAAAAAATGCTTTGTGGACCATGTATAATCCCGGAGAAGCCTATAGGGAGTGGGCAAGAGTATTAAAGCCCGGCGGAAGGATAATAACGTTTGAAAGTTCCTGGTGTATGGAATACCAACGAAGAGACGTTATGGAAAAGAAAAGGGCTCTGAGGAGAAAGTACAATCTTCCGACGAAAGAGACTCACTATGTGGGAGATATCAGCCTTGCCCGTGAGCTTGATGTTCGTTCCATGCTGGGGAAAGTTTACAGACCGGACTGGGATTATAAGGCACTTGATAAAATTAATATGGATGTTGAAATT
>CACWUI010000152.1 GCA_902764045.1 uncultured Lachnospiraceae bacterium | reverse complement strand
GCTAAAACAAAATGGATGCCCCCTGTAAAGTACAGGGAAGCATCCATGTGTTCCACCTAAAGGGCCAATCAATATGTCCAGGATTCTGGGTACGTATCAGTTCGGCACCGTTTTTTTGATCATAGAAGATGATCCGCAAGATGCAATCCCATGGCAGAACTCATGGAAAGTCCTCTGGTCCAGGAAGAGGAGTCTCCTATGGCGAACAGCCCTTTGATATTGGTCTCGCAGTTTTCATCTATAAGAACCTTGTTGGAATAAAATTTGACCTCTATCCCGTAGAGCAGGGTGGAGTCATCCGCAAGCCCCGGGGCGATCTTTTCCATGGTTTCGATCATCTCGATCAAGGCATCCATGATCCGTTTCGGGATAACAAGAGTCAGATCGCCCGGTGTGGCGTCGGCGCAAGTGGGGTGAGCCCCTGCTTCAGCCAGCCGTTCCGGAGTGCTTCTCCTGTGTTTTTTGATATCGCCGTATGACTGGACAAGAACAGTATCACCTGCCAGCATATTTGCCGCTCTGGCAAAAACGGCGCCGTACTCCAGAGGTTCCTTGAAAGGCTCCGTGAAATTCTTCGATACAAGAAGCGCGAAATTGGTATATTCAGTCTTCATGTCTGCGCTTTTATAAGCGTGTCCGTTTACCGTTGTAATGGAATTGTTCCCGGGCAAATGATAATTTTCCAGCGCCACCTCTCCCGAAGGATTTTGGCAGAAGGTGCGCACCTTATCATTTGAATCTTTTGTGTAATATACCAGTTTGGATTCGTAAAGGGAGTCGTTTAACTCCTTCATCACGCTGTCGGGGCATTCTACCCGGACACCCAGATCCACGGTTCCCGGTGCGGTTTTTACCCCGTGCTTTTCGCAGATGTTTTTAAACCATGTGGCGCCTTCCCGCCCTGCGCCGATGACCACTGTGTCGGAATAAAATTCTTCACCGGATCCGCTTACAACTCCTTTTACCTTTTCATCATTATCCGTAATGATATCAGTGACAGCGGTTCTGAATAAGATATTTACCCCTTTTTTCAAAAGATAAGCCTCAAGCTTTGAGTAAATGTCGTAGCTTGCCTCGGTGCCCAGATGGCGGATAGGGCTTTCCACAAGCCGCATGCCGGCAGCTTCGGCTTTTTTTCTGATATTCTCAATGGCATCGGGATCATCGATCCCGTAAAGGTGAGTGTCCGCTCCGAAGCCCAGGTATATTTCATCCATTCGCCGTATCAGATCTTTTACGCGGTCTTCGCCGATAAGCTTGTCCAGATTGCCCCCGGTCTCCGATGAAGCCAGGGTAAGCTTTCCGTCGGAAAATGCTCCGGCTCCGGAAAAGCCGGTGGTGATATTGCAGGGATGACAGTGGACACATATACCGGTTTTTCGTTTGGGACATATGCGGTGTGCCATGTTGTTTCCTTTTTCCAGCATAAGGATATTCAGATCAGGGTTGTTATTGATAAGCTCATAAGCGCAGAAGATCCCGCTGGGTCCGGCGCCTACTATTATTATGTCGTAGTTCATGTTTTTATCCCGTAAACCCTATTTTTTCAGCCAGTTCCTTCTCGATGATGACCGTAGCATCCCTGTGCATCCTCAGGAAAGTGGCGGGGCACATGGGATCGATCTTATCTTCCATAAGAAGCTTCCTTGCAGCTGTCTCTTTGTTTCCGCCGATTATCATAAGCAGTGACTGCGCCCTCATGATATTTCCCATACCCATGGTAAGGGCGTGGGTGGGAACCTCTTCCTTTGAAGCAAAAAATCTCTTGTTTGCCTCAATGGTGGAGTCATCAAGAACCTCTTCATGGGCTCCGTCAAAAAGGGTGGCTCCCGGTTCATTAAATCCCAGGTGGCCGTCGGGACCCACGCCAAGCACCTGTATCCTGATATCGGCATTGTCCAGAACATCATTAAACTCTTTCAGATCAGCTTCAATGTCCCCGGTGGCTTTCACCACGAAGGTATTCGCCTTGTCTATATTTATATGGTCAAACAGATTGGTGTCCATAAAATATCTGTAGCTCTGCTCATGGGTGCCTTCAAGCCCCACATATTCATCAAGATTTACGGAATGGATCTTTGAAAAATCAAGTCCGTCCTCTTTGCATCTTTTTGCAAGTTCTTTATACATTCCTACGGGAGAGGAGCCTGTGGCAAGACCTATGGTACATTCCGGTTCGTTTCTTACTATTTTCTCCATTATATCAGCAGCCTTTACGGCGGCGTCATTTGCATTCTGCGCGACTATTACCTTCATTTTGTAAACCTTCTTTCTGTGGGATCAGTATGTATAAACTCCAAATAAAGTTTTATTTTTTTTCAGGGAAAATGTCAAGAAAAAATTGAAAGTTTTTCAGGGTGACTAAGGGGACAAGACACGGGTACGGTTTTTAAGTCTCCCGAAGGGATACTTAGAATTGTTACCGTGTCCTCCAAAAATTTTTTAAAAAAATTTAAAAAAGTTGTTGACAAGTCTTTTTTGAAGTGATAATATAGCAAAGTCGCACGCAAGACATAGCGTCCTGCGTAAGACACACAGATCTTTGACAATCAGAAAGCAAAGCAACCCTGAAAATTCCAAAAAGAATTTCAGTTTTTTACGGACTAACGTAAATTAAAAAGCCGGCGTAGTTTTA
>CACWUI010000151.1 GCA_902764045.1 uncultured Lachnospiraceae bacterium | reverse complement strand
TGCAGCGCCTCCACCGCTTCGTCATAGTCAAACTCCGCTCTTGCTTCTGCGTAAATGCGGCCGTTTTCCTTAGTCACGATAAAATCCCCGTCGATCTTTTTCAACGCAGCAGCGATCCTGCTTACCAGTGCGTCCTCAAAAAGATGACGGTTATTTCCCTTTAAACCTATTTCTCCGTATTTTATCAGAAATGCTTTATACATTTATCCTCTCCAAAAATTATTTTCTCACAAACATCCTGAGGGTGGGAACCAGCTCCTTCAGCGCATCCGTGCATATATCCGCTTCCTCTTTTGTTGAGGAATAGGAAAAGCTGAAACGGATGGTGGAGTCGGCCGCCTCCCCGGAAAGCCCCATTGCCGTAAGCACGAAGCTGAGTCCCGGCTTATTTGAAGAACAGGCAGAGCCGGAGGAAACAAAGATCCCCTTTTCTTCAAGGGCATGAAGAAGCACCTCGCTCCTTATCCCATCAACCGTTGCGCTTACTATGTGAGGTGACTGAACATCCGGACCGCCTCCGTTTACGGTAACGCCTTCAATACCGGATAATCCCGAAATAAAATATTCCCTTAACGCTTTAAGTTCTTCTTTCTTTTCGGCGTATTCCCGGGCGATCATTTCCACGGCCTTTCCCATGCCTGCGATCCCCGGAACATTTTCCGTACCTGAGCGAAGCTTATTTTGCTGACCGCCGCCTTCCAAAAGGGGAAGGATCCGCACCCCGTCCCTTATATACAAAAAGCCCGTGCCTTTGGGACCGTGGAACTTGTGGGCGCTGACGGATAAAAGGTCTGCTTTGATGTTTTTGGGGATCACCTCAACCTTTCCGAATGCCTGCACGGCATCCACATGAAAGTAAATATCCTGGTTGTATTCTTTGATGATCTCTCCAATCTCTTTTACAGGCTCGATTATCCCCGTTTCGTTATTTACATGCATTACGGAAACCAAAACAGTATCTTCCCGAAGGCTGTTCCTTAATTCCTGAAGATCGACTATACCTCTTTTGTCAACGGGAAGAAATGTGACATCATATCCTTCCTGTTCAAGGCGTAAAAAGGGTTCCCTTACGGAAGGGTGCTCCATGGCAGAGGTAATGATGTGTTTGCCGGCTCTTTTCTTTGCGCGTACCCCTCCGAATATGGCCATGTTGTTGGATTCCGTGGCGCCTGAGGTGAATACTATCTCTTTTTCTTTACATTTGACGGCAGACGCTATGATCTCCTTTGCCCTTCGTATATGGTTCTCGGCCTCCACGCCCTTCATGTGCTTTGAAGACGGGTTTCCGTAGTCGTTTAAGGCCACCTTTGTCATCTCTTCCATCACTTCAGGAAAGGGTCGTGTGGTGGCTGCGTTGTCAAAATATATTTCCATGGTTATTCCTCAAAAAGATATATCATCACAGACATCAGCATAAGCGCCGCTGTCTCCGTTCTTAAGATCCGTCTCCCCAGACTGATGATCTCCGCCCCGGCCTCCTTTGCCGCCTCCAGCTCACCGGAGGCAATACCGCCTTCAGGACCGATAAAGACCGCCACTGAATCTCCGGGTCTTATATCCGCCAACACCTTTCTGGTATGCTCAAAGCCTTCGGCGCACTCATAAGGCATAAGTATCTTATCATATTCAGATGCCTGCCTCAGAGCTTCTTTAAGATCACACACATCCGAAACCTCCGGCACCATGCTTCTCTTGCTTTGCTCTGCAGCGGCTTTGGCAATGGTCCGCCAGCGTTTCAGCTTGTTTTCCGCCTTTTTTTCATCCAGCCGGGTAATACTTCTTTCCATTGCCACGGGCACTATCCTTACGGCCCCCAGTTCAATGGTCTTCTGGATCACCGTCTCCATTTTCTCAGCCTTTGGGAGCCCCTGGAAAATAGAAACCTTCACGGGAAGCTCACTGTCCTGCTCCGAAACCCCGTCTATTTCGCAGATCACGGCGCATTCCCCAAAGTCCTTTATATGACAGGAATACACTTTATTGTCACCGCTTTTTACCTGTATGATGCTGCCGGCTTTAAGGCGCAGGACATTTTTTATATGGTTATAGTCCGTTCCATCCAGGAGGATCTCATTTCCGGAAATATTGTGATGCTCCGCAAAAAATAAATGCATTCTTACTCCTTACGCTTCTTTGCCAAAACCGCGCTCCATTCCCCGTCATGTCTGATCTCAAGCACCTCAAGCCCGGGATTTTTCTCAATGGTCTCTGTTACTTCCTTTGTCTTTTCGTTTAGGATCCCGGAATAAACCAGAAAGGCGCCGGGCTTTAAGTGCCTGTCCACCGTATCTGACAGGGGCACCAGCACATCCGGCAGGATGTTAGCGCACACAAGATCAAAGCATCCGAGACCGCATTCCTTTTGAAAATCCGTATCCGAGATGATATTGCCCTTTAAAAATAAGACTTTATCTTCCTCAATGCCGTTTTCCCTGCAGTTTTCATAAGATGCTTTGACAGCCATTTTATCCAGATCCGTGCCCACCGCTTTTTTTGCGCCGTAAAGCATGGATACTATCGATAAGATCCCGCTCCCACATCCTATATCAAGAACGCTGTCACCGGGTCTGACGAGCTCCTGCAGAAACCCTATCACAAGACGGGTGGTCTCGTGGGCCCCGGTGCCGAATGCCGTCCCCGGGTCAAGGCTTATTACTTTGGAGCCTTCCATCTCAGGGGTGATCTCTTCCCAGGTAGGTTTTATGTACAGGTCATTTATTTTAAATGTATGCCAGTAT
>CACWUI010000150.1 GCA_902764045.1 uncultured Lachnospiraceae bacterium | reverse complement strand
CTTACACAAAAAAAGTGAAGAAGATAAAAAACCTCATATTAACGAATTAATTTTCAATTCAGAAAAATCAGATAGTCAGGAATCAAATCACAGAAATAACGCAAATAAGATAGATAGGAATTTAAGGAGAAGAAGAAGTTCATCAACTTTAAGTCTAAATCGTTTTATACATTTATTTCAAGATAATAATAAAATTTTTAATGATATAAACAAATTTTCTGAAAATAAAGCTACAAAATTTAAAGAAGAAGTAAGTTTCGTTCAAGAAAAAAGCGATAATGAAAATAATAACAATAATTCACCATCATTTAATTATTTACAAAATAAAAATAACAAATCTAATATTACAGATGATTCAATGCAAACAAATAAAAATGAAAATATTTTAAAGGAAAGTGATTCATTTGGGAATTATAACTATAGTAATTTAATGTCTAAAGATAATATATTTAAAGAAAATCAAGAAAAAGAAATTAAAAGAGTGAAAAGTAAAAAAAATGATAATAAAATAGATAGACAAAGAACAAAAAGTAAAAATAATCTTAATCATATAAAGGAAACATCAAAACAAAATTTAAGAAAAGCCACTATTGAAAAAAGGGAGGCTATCGGAAAGGATGAGTTTGAGAGCAAATCCGAATCCATCCGTAATAATATCTTCCTGCTTCCCGAATGGCAGCGGGCGGATATTGTCTATACATACGTTTCCATGCGAAACGAGCCTGACACCATACAGGTGATAAACAGGGCTCTTGATGAAGGGAAAAAGGTCTGTGTGCCTAAGATCTTCGGAAAAGAAATGAGATTTATCCCCATAGGATCTGTTGATGATCTTAAAAAAGGGACCTGGGGAATATTAGAGCCTGACGATAAGGGGATTTACGAAACCAAGCCCGGATTTATGCTGGTGCCGGGGATTCTTTTAGGAGAGGATTTTAACAGGATAGGTTACGGAGCCGGGTATTATGACAGATACTTTGCCGGTTGCAGGAATGAAGACGGCTGGTTTTTAGCGGCTGTTGCCTATGATTTTCAGATAAGACCTGAGATCCCAAGAGAGGAATTAGATATATACATGGACGCAATAGTGACCAACGACAGGGTTTTAAGGAGGAAGTAATGGATTTAATACAGATGGGAAAGGATGCAGTGACAGCCTCCAGGCAGCTTGTAAAGCTTTCCTCAAAGAAAAAAGAAGAAATACTTGCGGCTGTGGCGGATGCTCTTATAGAAAATGCCGGGATCATCGCAGCTGCAAACGCAAATGATATGAAAAGAGCACAGGAGTCAGGAATGGCTCCTTCACTTCTTGACAGATTAAAGATGGATGAAGGACGTGCGTCCGGGATGGCGGACGGAGTTCGCCAGGTTTCAGCCCTTGAAGACCCCATAGGAAGCATAGAGGATATAAGGCTTCGTCCCAACGGGCTCCGCATCGGTAAAATGAGAGTTCCCATCGGAGTTGTGGGCATGATCTACGAGTCCCGTCCCAACGTTACGGCAGATGCCTTTGCCATCTGCTTTAAAACAGGAAATGCATGTATTTTAAGAGGCGGTTCCGATTCCATAGAGACTGTGGTTGCCATAGGCAATGTGATCAGGGACTGCCTGAGATCCTTTGATGTCGATCCCAACTGTGTACAGATAATGGAGGATACCGACAGAAAGTATGTTACCGAACTTATTCATCTGAATGACTACGTGGATCTTATCATCCCCAGAGGAAGCGAGCGTCTCATCAGTCATGTGGTGGAAAACTCCACTGTACCTGTTATTAAGACGGGAACCGGAAACTGCCATGTGTTTGTGGATGAGAGCGCGGATCTTGAGATGGCTGTGAATATCATTGAAAACGCTAAGACACAGCGCATAGGTGTTTGCAATGCCTGTGAATCGGTTGTTGTTCATGAAGCTGTGGTTGAAAAGTTTATTCCCATGCTTGCTGAAAGACTTTCAAAAAGCGATGTGGAGATGCGCGCTGATGAAAAGGCAGGCTCCTTTGATTCAAGGATGATAGAGGCAACTGAAGAGGATTGGGGAAAAGAGTATCTTGATTACATCATTTCCATAAAGACCGTGGCAAATGTTGATGAGGCCATAGAACATATAAACAGATACGGCACCGGTCATTCCGAGACTATTGTTACAAAGGATTATGATAATTCCCAAATGTTTTTAAATCTTGTGGATGCTGCCTGCGTATATGTAAATGCCTCTTCCAGATTTTCCGACGGCGGGGAGTTCGGGTTCGGGGCTGAGATAGGGATCAGCACCCAGAAGATTCATGCAAGAGGGCCCATGGGTCTGAATGAGATGACCTCATACAAGTATGTTATTTACGGAAACGGCCAGATAAGATAAGTATGGTAAAAAATGAAACTGATAAAATGAATACAGGCACAGAGGCGGTAAGTGAGTCTGAAAAGCAGCGTGAGTTTATGAGTCTTGTAAAGGCATTAAATGCAGAAGCTGCAAAGAAAAAGGGCAGGGATCTTACCGCCTGTGTCGTTACCTTCGGATGTCAGATGAACGAGCGGGATTCCGAGAAGTTAAAGGGTATACTCAAAGAATGCGGATACACGCTTACCGGATCGGAGGACGCGGATCTGGTTCTGTTTAACACCTGTACCGTAAGAGAAAATGCAAATGACAGGCTTTATGGCCGGCTCGGCGCATTGGGCAGGATGAAAAAGACAAGACCCGATATGATCGTAGGGGTTTGCGGCTGCATAGGCGGACGAGGTTGAAAGACTCGAAAAGTCATATCCTTTTACGGACATGATCTTCGGAACCTTTAATGTGTATAAGCTGGCAGAGATTCTTTATTCAAGGCTTACCACTGGAAGCAGGATCACTGACATCTGGCAGGAAAGCAGGGATTTTGTGGAGCTTTTACCCACGGAAAGAAAGTATCCCTTTAAATCCGGCGTAAATATAATGTACGGATGCGACAATTTCTGTACATACTGTATCGTACCTTTTGTCAGAGGTAGGGAGAAAAGCCGTGGCTCTGATGAGATCGTTGAAGAAGTACGGCGCCTGGTAAATGACGGCGTTGTTGAGGTTATGCTTCTGGGACAAAATGTCAATTCCTACGGTAAAGGGCTTGATGAAGATATAAGTTTTTCAGAGCTTTTAAAAAAACTTGAGGGGATAGAAGGCCTTAAGAGAATAAGGTTCATGACTTCCCACCCGAAGGATCTGTCGGATGATCTGATCGGGGCAATGGCTGCTTCTGAAAAGATCTGCAGGCATATTCATCTGCCTCTTCAGTCGGGAAGCACGAACATTTTAAAAAGAATGAACCGCGGGTATTCAAAAGAGGATTATCTGGAACTGATCAGAAAGATCAGGGAAAAAATGCCCGATATTTCCATAACGACTGATATTATCGTGGGGTTTCCGGGGGAGAACGAGGCAGACTTTGCCGAGACGATAGATGTGGTCCGTAAGGCGGGCTTTGACAGCGCTTTTACTTTTATATATTCAAAAAGGACGGGGACGCCGGCAGCGAATTTTGAGGATCTGCCGTCTAAAGAGGATACGGACAGAAGATTTAACCGGCTTCTTGAGGAGATAAAGGAAGCGGGTAAGGATAGAACGGAGTTTCTTGTCGGTAGTACGGTTGAGGTTTTGGTTGAAGGTGTTAACACACACGATGAAGGATTTCTGACAGGACGAATGAGCAATAATCTGATAGTTCATTTTCCGGGCAACAAAGATCACATCGGAAAATTTGTTGATGTTAAGATAACAGAGTCAAAAGGATTTTATTATTTCGGGACCGAGGTGTAAAAATGGCAGAATTATCTCCGATGATGAAGCATTATCTGGATACGAAAAAAGAATATGATGACTGCATTTTATTTTACCGTCTCGGTGATTTCTACGAGATGTTTTTTGATGATGCCATTACCGTTTCAAAGGAACTGGAGCTGACTCTTACGGGGAAAAGCTGCGGGCTTGAGGAACGTGCGCCTATGTGCGGGGTGCCTTATCATTCCGCAGAAAGTTATATCAATAAACTCGTAAAAAACGGCTATAAAGTGGCGATCTGCGAGCAGATGGAGGATCCGAAAGAAGCAAAGGGCATGGTAAAAAGGGAAGTGATAAGAGTTGTTACTCCCGGTACCAACACCGACGATGGCGCCCTTGATGAAGGAAAGAACAATTATATTCTTTCCATCATGTATATGGGTGACAGATTCGG
>CACWUI010000149.1 GCA_902764045.1 uncultured Lachnospiraceae bacterium | reverse complement strand
ACAATTCGGGAAGTTTTTCCTTATCCTCAAGTCTTTCACCGTAAGGCGGATTGGTAATTATGAATCCGTATTTCTTAGGGTGTCTTAGATCTTTAACGTCTCTTTTCTGGAAATGTATCAAATGCTCAACACCGGCATTTTTCGCTGAGCTTCTGGCAAGCTTTAACACACGATCATCTATATCATAGGCCTGAATATCTGTATCAATATCCGTGTTGATAAAACTCTTTGCCTCCTGCCTGTTTTCACTCCACTCCTTAGCTGATATCATATTATCCCACTTCATGGATGAAAAATCCCTGTTTAATCCTGGAGCAATGCAGGCTGCCTTCATAGCCGCCTCTATTACAAATGTGCCGCTCCCGCAAAAAGGATCTACAAGTATCCTCTCCCTGTTCCATGGTGTAAGATTTATTATTGAGGCTGCAAGTGTCTCTGAAATAGGCGCAATGCCTGACTTGGGTCTGTAGCCTCTTTTATGAAGAGACACTCCTGAAGAATCAAGCCCCACAAGAACATGATCTTTCATGATGTTTATCCTTATGGGGTAATCAGCTCCGTTTTCCTCAAACCAGTTTATATGATACTTTTCCTTAAGACGTTCCACGATCGCCTTTTTTGCAATTGACTGTATATCCTTTGTACTGAACAGTTTGCTGTTGATCGAAGTAGCCTTTGCAACCCAGAATCTGGCATCACGGGGCAGATATCTCTCCCATTCACAAGCCTTGATACCCTGAAAAAATTCTTCAAAGGTGCAGGCCCGGAACTCTGCCACATTAATAAGTACCCGCTCAGTGGTTGATAAAAACAGATTGGCTCTTACAATAGCCTCAGCATCCCCCTGAAACGTCACTTTGCCGTTATCTGTCTTTTCTATCTCATAGCCCAGATCATATATTTCTCTTTTAAGAACCGCCTCCATGCCAAAATGGCACGGAACGGTAATTTTATATATCTCACTCATATATTTCACCTGTCATATCAGCCCTGAATTTTGTAATACTAACTGTACGGAATTATAAATAGTAGCAGCTGCCGCAATACAAATCCCGATTATTAATGGAACGGAAATGATTTTTTTATTCCCTGTCAAATAATCTTTTACACGAACCTCTTTACTTATCAGGGATAAGTTTCCTTCGTTTTTAGCTATTTTACTGACAACTAGTCTTGCAAGCACCAAAAACAATACGCCTATAAATGCCAGCACCACCAGTGCAACAGCAAGGGCAAGGGAAGCCGCAGCCTCAGAGATGCCTTCAAGTGCAGCGCCTGACATTGCATACTGAGGGGCAACGCCTTTTATAAGATAAACAAGACATACAGAATATCCGTTAAAAATAACATGACATATGATTGACGGCCATACGCTGTCAGCCGCTTCATCAATAAGAGAAAACATCACACCTACATATGCGGTGTAAAAAAACTGATTTAAGTTCCTGTGATATAATCCGAAAATAATGGCAGATACGATTACAGATCCGATAAGTCTTCCACTTTTCCTGAAGTTCCTGTATAAAACACCGCGAAACATCATTTCCTCTAAAACAGGACCCATGATCGCTATCACCAGGAACATTTCTATAAACGGATAATCTGTGATCGCCGAAGTAAGAACATCTGCCGCAACATTCCCGAAGATAAGCGCTGTAACAGTATTCAGAAAATTGCTCATGGGTGTGATCAAAATAATAAAGAGCAACGTCCACATGATAGTGGAAAATCTTATCTTACGGAATCCGAAAAACTCTTTAAAACTTGTACGGGTAGCAAACATAAAGATCAAAAAGGGAATGAACATCATTGCAAAAAGGATACATTCCGCGATCATAAAATCATCAGCCAAAGAAGGAACTAAAAGAATAAGCCCCACAAGGGCAACTTCGGCAAGTATAAGTATTAAATATAACCATCCCGCTTTAGTGTGATTCATCATAACTCCCGAATAATATAAATGTTTCAAAAAAAGAGCCGGGTAAATCCCGGCTCCCCGTCAGTGTACGTGAAAGGATTCGAACCCTCGACCTTCTGGTCCGTAGCCAGACGCTCTATCCAGCTGAGCTACACGTACTCAATGAAAATTATATGCCGGCGACCGGGGTCGAACCGGTACGGGTATCACTACCCACGGGATTTTAAGTCCCGGGCGTCTGCCAATTCCGCCACGCCGGCAAATTATATTGTAAAATAATAAAAGTCGGCACATACATATCATAAACCGACAAAAAGGAGTTTTGCTATGCAAAACTCCAAAAATCGGCGGTGGCATATATGCCGCCGATTTTTTATGACCCCAACGGGATTCGAACCCATGTTACCGCCGTGAAAGGGCGGTGTCTTAACCGCTTGACCATGGGGCCAAAATGAATGCTTCGCTTTCATTTGTGAGTTTCTCCTTTCGGTCGAAACATCACTGGCTTTCGCCTAAAATGAATACTTCAGAGATTATACTATATAATACATCAATATAGCAATCTGTTTCACAAAAAAATTTGTGAGTGGACCTTCAGGGACTCGAACCCCGGACAAACCGGTTATGAGCCGGTTGCTCTAACCAACTGAGCTAAAGGTCCTAAAAAGTGGGAACCATATGCGCCAGCGCCCACTTTTATGAGTTTCATCGCTTCGCTCGAAACTCATGATCAAGGCGCATCATATGACAACGCACACGTTTTTAAGTTATTAAAACTTAAGAGCCGACAGCCGGAGTCGAACCAGCAACCTATTGATTACAAATCAATTGCTCTGCCATTGAGCCATGTCGGCAAATTGTGGGCGCCATAGGCGACAGCG
>CACWUI010000148.1 GCA_902764045.1 uncultured Lachnospiraceae bacterium | reverse complement strand
GAAGAAGACGTAAACTACGATAAACTCAGTCAGAAGGTCTGTAAGCAGTACGCTTTGAAGGAATACAGCGAAAACATTATCCTGCTTGATACGGGGAGCGCCAAGCTGATGACAAGCTTTTATCCTCTTGAAAAATTAAGGAAGATCCCGGGGATGGAACATGCGGAGTATATAGATCCGTATTCTGCCGGAAGAGCTAACTCCGTCAGATTTCTTGCGGTGGCTCCGTGTGATGATACTATGCAGGCGCAGGGCATGAACAATCTCTTTTGCGGAGGGGAAAAGGGCGCTCCTCTCATAGGGCATACGGAAGCGGTGCTTACAGGAGCGCTGGCCGGACACAATGCCGTAAGAGTTGCTTTGGAACAAGAGCCGGTTACCCTGCCGGACACTCTGGCCACCGGTCTGATCATTTCCCATTCCCATGAACATTTTATCCGCAGAAAAGAGTATAAGGAAAGATATACATTTGCAGGCGGAAGCTTCTTTGAGATAATGAAGGAAAGGGGATTATACAGTATGGATACCGCGGAAATTGCCGGCAGGGTTGAAGCTCTCGGCCTGTCAGGATTGTTTAACAGGAAATACATTTAATACGATGATCAGTAAAAATAACAGGCATAAAGACGGTCAAAATGATCTGCTGAAGGGGATCTTTATACAGCTTATGATCGTAAATATCCTGCTGGGGCTGGTCCAGCCGTGCAATCAGCTGGTGGACAGCGTACTTACAGGGAAATTTCTGGGAACGGGAGCGTTGGAAGTATACGCATTGATCCTGCCGGTTTTTTCATTTGTTACGGCTGTCAGTTTCTTTTTTGCCATCGGAACGCAGATCACTGTTTCAAACATTATCGGGAAAGGGAGATCAGATGAAGCGCAAGCGCTTGTAAAGACCTCTTTTATTTCCATAATCATTTTTTCTTTTGCGCTTGCCGCCGTATTTATGATCTTTTCCCGCCCGATAGCGGTTTTGCTGGGAGCCGCAGATTCTGTTCCGGGACAGATAGAGGCGACATCCGGATATCTGCGAGCCTATGCTATAGGGATACCGGCTGTATTTCTTATAAATGCCATGATGTCTCTTTTCCAGTTGGAAGGCAAAAAGAAGATCGTAGTAATTCTTTCGCTTTGTACGGTATTTATAAATGTTTCAGGTGATCTGCTCAGCCTGTTTTTGTTCAGGCAGGGACTGTACGGGATCGCTTTTGCTACGTCTGTATCCAACATTATCGTATGTATCATACTTATTGTCTGCTTTTTAAAGTTTTCCCGGATGTTTCGCTTTTCTCTGAAAGGTTTCCGGAAAGAAGATCTGCTTATGATCATAAAAAACGGGCTTCCGTCCCTGACATATTATGGCAGTATCGTTGTCCGCACGGCATTTTTTAATTTTTTGATCCTGTCAATGACAGATAGCAGTATCCTTGCGGTCATGGCGGTTATCAACAGTTTTATGGTGATAACAGATGCTGTATTGGGAGGGATAGGCGATTCTGTTCTTCTGCTCGGTGGAGTACTTCACGGAGAAAAGGATATCAAAGGACAGCGTATTCTTCTGAAGACATCATTATTTTGGGGAGTGATCATACTTTTATGTGTCACGCTGGTATCAGTTTTTTGTGCCGGCCGGATCTCCGCTTTATTTTCCGATAATAATAGTCCGGAGTTCATTAATGCAACGGCTCATGCATTGAGGATAACAGTTATCTGCCTGGTGCCGAATGTGATAAGCGTTATATTTAAAAAATATATTCAGTCGGTAGGCAGGGCAAGATACACTACCATCACAAATGTACTTTGCAATATTGTTTATGTTTGTGTTTCTGCATTTATTCTTGTAAAAACCATCGGCTCCGACGGGATTTTTATTTCCTATACCGTATGCTACGCGCTCATGCTCCTTACACATCTGATATACGCATGGATGGTCGCGGGCAGAACCTTCCGGGAAGGTAAGGATATTTTGTTGTTTCAGCCTGAAGATTATATTTTGAAAAATGACCGCAGCTGGCTGTATCAGGCAACCTCTGTAAATGAATGTGTAGATGTTTCAAAAAAGATATTTGATATCTGCAAACAAAATGATATCAAGCAGGCCTATCTCCTGTCACTGTTTACTGAGGAAATAGCCATAAATACAATGGAGCACGGCTTCAGAAAAGATAAAAAGATTCTTGTTATCATAAAGCTTATTTTATCGGAAGAAGATATCATGCTGAACATATCCGATAACTGCGCCTTTTTTGATCCTATGGATTATTACAATATCTTACTTGAAAAAAAGGGGTATGAGAGCGGAATGGGCATAAGGATCGTTATGAATCTGGCGGAGAAGATTTCATATACAAATACCTTCAGTTTAAATAATCTGTTTATAAAAATGTCAAGATGATCGGGGAGGCGAATGTAGCGCAATGAGAGAACAATTCTTTATGGGCGGAGTTACTCCGGAGGGTTTTTCAACAGGGCTTAGGGAGTACGTAAATGGCAGCGAGTATTTCACTTATATTCTGAAGGGCGGTCCGGGAACAGGGAAATCCACGCTGATGAAAAAGATAGCAGACAGATTCGGAGATGCTGAGGATGTCACCCTGTATTATTGTTCAGCGGATCCGGGATCCCTTGATGCCGTGGAACTGCATTCTTCAAAAACGTTAATTGTGGACGGAACGTCTCCGCATGTTTTTGAAGCAATGTTTCCGGGGGTCAGCCAGAAAGTGATCAATCTCGGGGAACATTGGGATGAAAACAGTCTGCGTGAGCATGGTGATGAGATCATCAGTGTTACCCGGTTAAATAAGTC
>CACWUI010000147.1 GCA_902764045.1 uncultured Lachnospiraceae bacterium | reverse complement strand
TTTTTTTTTTTTTTTCCGAAGACTCGGACTTGGAGATAAGGATCACTTTAGAGCCTTTTACCTGATCCTCAAACAGTTCTTTGTATTGAACGTGATATCTTTCCGCGCTGTGCAGGTCAACTATAGTCACGGGATCCAGAAGCCTGATACGCTCGTACTCTATCTCTTTTATGTTTGCGATCACGTTTGAGAGCATCCCTACTCCGGTAGGCTCAACAATGAGAATTTCCGGATCCACGGAATTGGCGATGGTAAGGACTGAAGCTTTAAAATCACCTTTAGTTGAACAGCAGATGCATCCCTGTTCCAGTTCAAATATGTTTACATCGCCGTTTGTGATCCCATCCTCTAGTATGGTCTTGTCCACACCCTCTGCAGCATATTCATTTTCAAATATGGCTATGTCTCTTCCGGTTCTGTTCACCAGTTCTTTTATAAATGTGGTCTTACCGGCCCCCAGAAATCCGGAGATAATAAGTACTTTCATAATACAGTCCCCCTGGATCTAAAATTAAGAAAAGGAGACAGGGAAGTGATCCCCTTGTCTCCTAATCTGTTTCTAAAAAATAATATCAGTCCTCGATCTTTACAACAGGCTTGATAAGATCAGCCGGCTTATCCTTCATAAGGAAAAGCGCCTCTTCCACGTGATCCCACCCGTCAAATACGTGTGTTACCATGGGCTTAAGATCAAGCTTACCGCTGGAAACAAGTGCACCGAGCTTCTCCATACGAAGACGTCCGCCGGGCATAAGTCCGCCGCAGATGTTCTTGTTACCCATTCCGCAGCCCCAGTCTGTTCTGGAGATGTTGATGTAGTCACCCTTTCCGAGGTAGTTAACGCTACCGATACGTCCGCCGGGCTTAAGTGCCTTAACAGCCTCGTCAAATGTATCTACCGTACCTCCGGCGATAACAACCTTGTCTACGCCCTTACCGTTTGTCATCTTAAGAACCTGCTCGGAGATGGAGCCGTCCTTGTAGCCGATGAAGTCTGTAGCGCCGTACTTTGTAGCAACCTCACGGCATACAGGTCTTGTACCTACTGCGATGATCCTTGCAGCGCCGCGGAAGTGGCATCCTGCAACAGCCATAAGACCAACAGGGCCGATACCTACAACGAGAACGTCATCACCGAACTGTACGTCAGCAAGCTCTACACCGTGGAATCCTGTGGGAACCATGTCGGAAAGGATAGTTCCTGTTACGGGATCGATGTTGTCGGGAAGAAGAGCAAGGTTTCCGTCAGCATCATTTACATGGAAGAATTCTGAGAAAACGCCGTCCTTGAAGTTGGAGAACTTCCATCCTGCAAGCATGCCGTTTGAATGCTGCTGGAAGCCTGCCTGTGCCTCAAGAGAGTTCCAGTCGGGTGTGATAGCGGGAACGAGAACTCTGTCTCCGGGCTTAAAGTCTTTAACCTCGGAACCAACCTCAACAACCTCAGCCGTACACTCATGACCAAGGATCATATCGTGTCTGTCACCGATAGCGCCCTCAAATACTGTGTGAATGTCTGATGTACAGATAGCGATAGCCAGAGGCTTACAGATCGCATCAAGGGGACCGCATGCGGGTCTGTCCTTCTCGATCCATCCTGATTTGCCGATACCTAACATTGCGTAACCTTTCATAATAAAGTTACCTCCTTTTTATTTAATATGGTTTACATTATGAAGTTTGTTAGAGCCCTTTAACAGTTCCAGTTTTTTATTATTTTTAGGCACCAGATTTCATCAGCAACTATCCGTTTATTTAGTCCAGGTAATAGAAAACGCTTTGGAATCCTCGCTGCGCTTAAGATTGTGACGTATTTCACCCAGCAATTCTTCAGATCTTATAATTGTCTCATACATATCGTACAGCACCAGTACAGCGTAAATCTGATTTCCGGGCACTTTACCGTAAAGGTTGTCAAAATCGTTCTTGGCAAGACATGTATTAAACAGCCGGACTATTTTCATAGCCTGGTTTTTATCTCTTACCACATAATCAAACACCGCATTATACATTCGCAGAAGTGACTGCTCATTTAACATGTATTCATCCAGATTTTCCTCAGTATAATACGCACGCATGTCTCTTATGGAATAATTCACTTCTATCTTGGCATCAAACAACTGCTTCAGTCTGCTGCGGGAAAATTCTTCGGACAAAAGGTCTTTAAGAAGCTCACGGTTCAGATCCCTTGACTCTTTGAGCATATTGTCAAAAACAGTACGCATTTTTCCGGTCGACACAAAATAATCCACCACCATAACAAGCGCCGATGTTCCCGCAACGTACAACAGTCTGAAGATTGATAGCTCTCCTATGCTTCCCTGACCCATAAAATTCCCCAGCAACAGAGCCATAAATGCCGAATACATAGTAAAGAAATTGAACTTGAAAACGGTATCTCCTATTATTACAAGGATCACCAAAACAACTATGTGGACCCATGTGTAGTTCGTTACATAAAATGCGGTAAAGGTCATTCCCGTGGCCATGACCGTATTAATTATCCTCTCGGTGCTGGATTTTTTACCCAGCTCGGAAAAAGGCTGGGAAAGGACGCACACATTTACAAAATACCAGTAGGCATAAGGAAGCCCCAACGCTTCTATTATCATTACTCCCACAGAAGCCATAATGGCGGTCTTCAGTGAAAACAGAAACTGGTATTTGTTAAAGCGATGCTCCTTTATGCTTTTACCTACGGTCTTATCCGGCTTTTCCTCTCTGAAGATCTCCAGTTCCGTGTCCATTTCCAAAGTCTGCGCCTCATCCTCAGACGCCAGACGCATCCTTCCAAACTCTTCAAGAAGCGAGTCAAAGCTTTCTCTTTCAAAGTTAAAGTTGTCAACTGTCTTTATTATGTGTTTTATCTTTAAATATGTTTTTTCATGA
>CACWUI010000146.1 GCA_902764045.1 uncultured Lachnospiraceae bacterium | reverse complement strand
AAAAATAGTATTGATTGGTATCAAAATATACCAGCAATCCGCCGGGGCGCAACACCCTTCTCCACTCTCTTAATGTTTTCACCGGATCCTCAAGGGCCCAGGTAAGGTTTCTGTTGATCACCATGTCAAAAGTACTGTCTTCAAAAGGCAGATCATCTGCCGGGGAAACGGCAAATTCAGCCGAAAAACCATTATCCGCAAGGTTCTCCTTTGCCTTTTTTATCATCTCCGAGCAAAGATCCACAGCAGTCACCTGTAAGCCCAGGGCACAACAGGCCTCTGCGATAACACCCGTTCCCGTGCCCACATCAAGCACTCTCTTTATGTCCTCCGTAATAAGTGGGCGTAATTTGTCCTGAACCGCAGGCACGAAGCCCAGATCTATCCCGAAGGTCTTACTCCTCTCCTGCCAGTACGTGTGCATTTTTTCCGTTAGTTCACCTTTTTTTATATTTTCCATTTCTACCTCCTTCTTAATTTATTTCCCACTATAATTTTACTTTTTGCAAACACAAAAAAAATCCCCCTCCGGGGGATATTGCAAAACACTTTTTTAAAATTATTATTTAATCCTCTTCTTTAAAGAACTTTTCCTGCTCATGACCGATAATGGCGGTACCCACACCCTTATGGGTAAATATTTCCAGGATAAGGCTGTGAGGGATCCTGCCGTCTATGATGTGCACTCTCTTTACACCGTTTTCAACGGCATTAATGCAGTTGGAAAGTTTTGGAAACATCCCTCCCTTGATATCTCCGGAATCAAGAAGCTCCTTAGCCGAATCAACAGTTATTTCTGAGATCAGGGTATCTTTATCATTATAATCCTTATAAAGACCTTCCACATCCGTCAGGAAAGCCAGCTTTTCCGCCTGCACCGCTGTGGCTATCTCATAGGCTGCCTCATCGGCATTGATGTTGTAGGGGTTATAATCCGCATCAAAACCTATAGGGCAAATGATGGGAATGTAATCATCATTCAGCATCTTATCGATGATGTCCGTATTGACTTTTTTTATCTCACCTACAAATCCGATGTCCTTTCCGCCCGGCATCTTCTTTTCCACCAGAAGCATACCGCCGTCTGCGCCACTGAGTCCGCAGGCATTTACACCCAGCTTCTCAACCTCCCGTACAAGGTTTTTATTTAAGCGGTTCAGAACCATCTGGGCTACCTCTATGGTGTCTTTGTCTGTTACACGGAGTCCGTCCACAAACACGGCTTTTTTCCCGCTGAGTTCCAGCCATCTTGTTATCTCGGCACCTCCGCCGTGAACTATGATCGGACGAAATCCAACCAGCTTTAAAAGCACGATATCTTCTATTACTGTTTTTGCAAGCTCCTCGTCGTTTATTACGTTTCCGCCGTATTTTACAACGATGGTCTTTTCATGAAAACGGCGGATATAGGGCAGGGCCTCCACAAGCACCTGCGCACGTACATCTGCCGGGCATAATTTTTCTCCACTCATTTCACTTTCTCCACGATATATCACACTCATATTTACACCTCATGTCATCTGACCGGCAAGCCAAGGGTATTAATTCTTACGATCTGTAGTCAGCATTGATCTTTACGTAATCAATAGTCAGATCGCATCCCCAGGCCGTAGCCTCGCAGTTTCCATCCTTTACATCTATCAGCGCCTGAACGGGATCGCAGGAAAGGATCTCCGTCGCCTTTTCCTCACTGTAATCAAGGGCTTTACCGTCCTTCATGATACCAATGCTTCCGGCTTCGCTGACAAAACTTAAGTCAACCTTATCAGGGTCGAAGTCCGCTCCGGAATAACCGAGAGCGCAAAGCACTCTTCCCCAGTTGGCATCATGCCCGAATATGGCTGCTTTTGTAAGACTTGAGGTTATGACCGACTTTGCAAGTATCTTTGCATCCTTTTTTGTCTTTGCGTTTTTAACCTTTGCCTCGAAAAGACAGGTACATCCTTCACCGTCTCCCGCGATCTTTTTTGCCAGCTCCGTGGCGACTATCTTTAATGCCTCTTTGAATCTGGCATAATTGTCATCCTCAGAATCTATCAAAGGATTCTCTGCCATACCGTTTGCAAGAACAATTGCCGTATCGTTGGTGGATGTATCACCGTCAACGGAGATCATATTAAAAGAATCATCTATTACCTCGCTGAACGCCTTTTGTAAAAGATCTTTTTTTATCATGGCATCCGTTGTAATGAAGCAGAGCATGGTAGCCATGTTGGGATGTATCATGCCTGCGCCCTTGCACATTCCGCCTATTGTTACTGTCACACCCCCAATGTCAACCGTATATGCGACCTCCTTCGGCACTGTGTCCGTTGTCATGATGGCCTTTGCCGCTGTGGCTGCCGCCTCCCTGGTTCCGGATAGGAAGGGCGCAAGCTTTGCCACGCCGGCTTCTATCTTATCCACAGGAAGCTGCTGTCCGATCACACCGGTGGAAGCGACCAGAACCGCGTCCTCCGGAACATGCAGGACTTCCGAGGCCGCTTTTGCCGTCTTTCTGCAGTTTTCCAGTCCTTCTTCCCCTGTGCACGCGTTGGCGATGCCGCTGTTAATGACAACGGCCTGTGCTTTCGGGCATTCGTAGACAATATGCTGATCCCATTTCACGGGGGCAGCCTTCACCAGATTGGTGGTAAAGGTGCCTGCCGCGACACAGGGAACCTTGCTGCAGATTATTGCCAGATCCCTGGTATTTCCTTTCTTAATCCCCGCACTGCCTCCGGCTGCCAGGAATCCTTTTGGCGCTGTTACGCCGGAATCTCCAATCTGAAACTCCATTTCTGCCGCCTCCTGCCTACTGATTTTTCTGTTCTACTTCTCTGAGCTTCATGGCACGAACCTTAAGGGGCAGACCGAACAGTGTAATAAATCCGTCCGCATCGTGATGATCGTACAGATCT
>CACWUI010000145.1 GCA_902764045.1 uncultured Lachnospiraceae bacterium | reverse complement strand
ATCTGACGGGTATCCCCTGTCTTATGAAAAGGGGAAAGTCATCACAGGACTTGAGCGTTTCGACGGTGAGTCGGAATATTTCTGCTTCCATTCCGGGACAAAGTTTGACGATGCCGGAAATATCGTGACAAACGGAGGCCGGGTGCTTGGGATAACGGCTCTGGGCGGAGATCTGCAGTCAGCCCGTGAAAACGCCTACAAGGCAACAGAGTGGGTGGACTTTGATAATAAGTATATGCGTCATGATATAGGGAAAGCTATAGACGAGACATAAATAACGCATGTAACAGAGTAAACATTGTGATCAGCCAAAAAGGACGAAATATAAGATTATGAAAACAACACCTGTTAAAGGAACAAATGATTATTTACCTAAAGAGACGGCGCTCAGGGATTTTTTGCAAAGGACGATACTTGATGTATATGTGGAAAACGGATTTGAGCATATCATCACTCCTGCCATAGAGGATGCTGAGAATTTAAGTAAAAGCGAGGGCGGGGACAATCTGAACCTTGTTTTTAACATACTTAAAAGAGGTGACAAGCTGGAGAAGATCATAGAAGAAGGGGTGACGGCTGAAAATCAGGAGGCTCTTTATGATCTGGGTTTAAGATATGATCTGACCCTTCCTCTTTCCCGTTACTTTGCAAATAATCAAAACGAGCTGCTTCTGCCCATGAAATGTATCCAGATAGACCGTGTTTACAGGGCGGAAAAGCCTCAAAAGGGTCGTTTAAGGGAGTTTATTCAATGCGACATTGATATCCTGGGTGATGAGTCCTCAGATGCAGAGGTGGAGCTTATACTTACAACGGCTAAAGCGCTTTTCGCAATAGGTTTTAAGAATTTCACCGTAAAGATAAATGACCGTCGACTGCTCCATGCCGTGCTTGAGTCAGTGGGTTTTGCTCCTGAAGACATGGAAACTGTCTGCATAAGCTTCGATAAGATGGACAAGATAGGCATCGAGGGAGTGTGTGAGGAACTGGAGAGAAAAGGCTTTTCTGAGGATGTGATAGGACAATTTGAAGACTTTTTATTACGGGAGAGCATCACGCTTGATGATGTGTCTGATATGCTCCGGGATAAGGCTCCGGCTGACAGCCTGAGATCCATTATGGAAAAGGTGGAAGCTCTTGGCGACGGCAATATTCCCGTGGAATTTGATATATCCCTTGTAAGAGGTCAGGGGTATTATACAGGAACCGTTTTTGAGATAGTAAGCGGTGATTTCGGATCATCCGTTGCAGGAGGCGGTAGATACGACAGGCTTATCGGTAAGTTTTTAGGGAAAGATGTGCCTGCTGTAGGCTTTTCCATCGGTTTTGAGAGGATCTTTTCAATTCTTTCAGAGAAAGGCGCGGATATACCCGATGCAAAACAGCGTATAGCTGTGTTGTATAGTGATGGAGACTTTGTAAATGCGGTCAGATTTGCTGAGAGTTTGCGTACTGATGGTAAGGCTGCGTCTCTTTACCGTCGCCCGAAAAAGACGGGGAAGTTTATTGACAGGCTGCAGGAATGTGGATTTGCAGGGTTTATGATCGTGGGCGAAAGAGATGAAGTTCAATACTTCTAAACACTTTTGCGTTTTTGTTTCAACAAAATAAGAACGATTATTGATATATTATCCATATGAAAAAAATTAAAAGGCGTCACAGACGCTTTTTTGATTTTAGAGGTTATTATGGGGATAAATGACTCAACACAATACAAAGAAAAACTGGCAACTAAGATCATGGGTTTCACAACAGACGAACTGATAATACACCTGCCTTATTTTAACCGGGCCATCTTAAAGATGCCGGTCCGTTTTTATGAGCCAAAACTTGTGGAAGAAGACCTGATAGAAGGCTTTGCCACCAATACAAGGGACATCATATGCGACGCCGGTCTGATCATTGACATGTTTGACAAAGGCGAGGCAGCCCTCCCCAGACTTTTTCTTCACAGTGTTTTCCATTGTCTGTACCGGCATCCCTTCAGGTATGAGGTACTGCAAAAAAAAATATGGGATTTTGCCTGTGACGTGGCGGTGGAAAAGGAAATTATAGAATTGAATATTGCCGAACTTGCACAGGAAAAAGATGCAGAGCGAAAGGTGATGTTTGATATTATCCGTAAGAAATGCCGCAAAATGAATGCCGAGACTATTTATACATATATGCTGGCAAATAAAACCGACTGCGATGAGTGGATGAAAAAGGCTCCTCTTTTTAAGAGAGATGCCCACGCCATTTGGGCGAGCAGGGATACGGAGTTTTACGAGGGGCTTTTCCTTTTTGAGTGCAGCGAGAATGAGATAGACCAAAGCGGCGCCGAGTGGAGCAGGGTCTTTGAGAATGTAAAAAAAGATAAAGAGATCCTTGAGCAGGGCTTCGGAATATCTCCCGGTTCGGTTACGGATTACGTTGGTTCAATAACCGGCGACGATTATGACTACACAGAGTTCCTAAAGAGATTTGCAGCTATGAGCGAAGAGGTGAAGTTAAACAACGACGAATTTGATTATATATATTACACCTATGGTCTTGAACTCTATGAGGATATGCCGCTTATTGAACCGTTGGAATATAAAGAGTCCTTAAAGATATACGACTTTGTCATAGCCATAGATACGTCCGGGTCTTGTCGTGGACGTGTTGTAAAGAATTTCCTGAGGCGCACTTACTCTATACTAAAGAGTACCGAGGTGTTCGGGAAAAAAATGAACGTACATATAGTTCAATGTGACAATCAGATACAGGACGATGCTCTGATAATATCCGACGAAGCATTTGAAAGATATATTCAAAATGTAAATGTTACCGGAGCAGGTGGTACGGATTTCAGACCGGTATTTAAACATGTGGATGAACTGCTTAAGCAAAGAGAGTTTGAAAACTTAAAAGGACTGATCTATTTTACCGACGGCTACGGGACATATCCGGAAAAGATGCCGGA
>CACWUI010000144.1 GCA_902764045.1 uncultured Lachnospiraceae bacterium | reverse complement strand
CCATAATGTCCAGCGCTTCCTGTTTGCCGTTACCCTCTACGCGCATCCCCATATCCGCATACTCGAATCCGACAGGTATGGTCACATGAACATGGGCGTCATATATAGCGGGCATGACAAATTTACCTCCGAGATCCGTCACCTCTCCTTCAAACTCAGAAAGACCGGCCTCATCCCCCACATATACGAACTTGCCGTCATTTACCACAAGCGCACTTGCTATAAGGTTTTCTTTGTCTGATGTAAATATTTTTGCATTTTTAATGATCTGATCTGCTTTCATGTTTTTTCTCCTTTTATTAAGATTATGATGCAAGGGTCAAATGTGTTTCACCCCTTACTTATGCTTTGAATACTTCCTCGCCATCCACGATGGTTGCGATGATATTTGCCTGTGCGACCTTTTCTATATCATCATGCAGAAAATCGCAGTCAAACACTGTCATATTTGCGATCTTTCCGAACTCGATGGAGCCCAAACGATGCTCCTGGCGCCACTGACGGGCTACATTTATAGTCATGGCACGCAGTGACTGCTCACGGGTGATGGCTTCTTTTACATTGTGCGGTTTGTCTATCCCGCCTAAAACATCCTCTGGATAAGAACGTTTTTCTGCCGTATAAATGCTGTATTTAACATTCATCAACGGTGAAACCGGGTAGTCGGAATGGAATACCACATTTGCGCCAAGATCATAGAAGGACTTGATGGGATAAGACTGCTCTGCCAGTTCTTTTCCCACATATGAGACCTCTACATCATAGCCGCCCGGGATCTCAGCTGTCCAAAGAGGGGGAACCGCTGGTATTGAACGTGTATCTGCCATGCGGCGGATATCCTCTTCCGTAACAAAATGAAGGTGTGCAAGGACATTTCTCTGATCCATATCCCCGGTGATCTTCTCTGCATCTTCGATACAGCCGAGCATAAAGTGGGTTGCGCCTCCGCCTTCGGAATGAACATGGACGGAAAGGCCTTCTTTGTCCGCTTCAGTTATGAGCTCCACCATCTTGTCATGGTCGTTGAAACGCTCTACCCCGTGGTAACCGGGCTGATCAAGATAATCCTGGTTCTGCCATGCGGTATGAGCTTCAGTAACTCCGTCAAGGAAACACTTCACGCCAACATAGTGAAAATACTCACCGCTTAAACTGGCACGCTCTTCGGCTACCTTAGCTATCTCTTCCTTGGGATTTTCAATATTGTCGGTAATATATCTGTAGGCATATGTACGAAGCTTCAGTTTCCCTTCCTGCTCAAGCTCGTGATATGCCTTGGGCGAATCCGGATATACGATCTCTGTGCCGGCATCTGCCACACCGGTATATCCGCTTTTAAGGGCAAAATCCTGCCATGCAAGGAGATAATTCTTTGCATCCTCCATCGAAGTGGGAAACTTCGGTGTTATTTCGAATACAGGACCTTCGCAGATATAACCGTCCGGTTCTCCATTTTCATCCACATGTACCTGGTCATAGCCGTTTTTCTTTGCATACTCTGCGTCGATCCCGAACAATTCCAGCGCTTTTGTATTGAGCAGCATGGAATGACCGCCTCCGGTCTGCATGATCAGGGGCTTATCAGGGCAAATGTCGTCGAGGTAATCTTTTGTAACGTAATTTTCGTTTTCTACCCATCCGGCTGCCAGATAAAGTTCACGCTGCGGGTTCTTTTCGATAAATTCTTTTATGATCTCGCGATATTTGTCATAATCGGTCAGCTGACACTGGGTAAGGTCTGCCTGCCCTATAAAACGGTATCCTGCCAAATGACCGTGGCAGTGTGATTCGAGAAATCCGGGGTAAATGTAATTTTCACCGTAATCCAGCACCTGTGCATCCGCACCGGCAAGTTTCTTTGCTTCGTCTGCATCACCTATATAGACAAAAACACCGTCTTTTACCAATGCCGCCTTTGCAAATGGTCTCTTTTCGTCCATGGTGATGAAATTACCAAGAATTATAGTCTGCTTCATAGTAAATACCTCCATATATAGATTATATAAATTGTAAGCATTTTACTTCATATCGTATTCGAATATTTCATGTATTTCCTTGTCGAATCCTTCATAAAAACCTTTAGGCATACCAAGCACGATACGCGCTCCTCTGTTGTAACTGATCAGCATCCTGTTGTTATTTTTATCAAATGAGATACCTTCAATCTCTCCCTGCAGAGTGACATCGTCAAGGGTTCTTTCAAGCACGACTGTAAATGCTGTTTTGTCCGGATCTACTTTGCAACGGTATACATGGTCCGGTTCTCCCAGGTCCGCAGTTCCGTCGTCTGCCGTCATGTAAAGGTTTCTGTCGTAATATGCGATCCCCTGCAGCCACTGGGGCGGCGCCTGAATATGGTGCTTGCCAAGATACTTTCCTGTCTTCAGATCATAGCGATACAGATACCTGCCGCTTTCATCACCGTCCCAGGAACACATCCATACGCAATTGTGATCAGGATCAACAGCCACACCGGAAACCTCAGTCTGTCCGCTGTCTTCTGCAAATGGCCATGTCCTTACCAGTTTCAGAGTTTCGGCATCATATACGGCGATCTGGATATTTTTTGCCTTGCCGTCCATGAAGTACTCTACACCGGCATAAATCTCCCCGTTGTAAACGTCTATGTCGCCGATGTGATTGACTTCAGCCTCAAATTCCTTAAAGGGTTCTTCGGCCTCTGCAACCAATTTCCAGTCCTTATCGTAATGCGTGATAGTTGTGCTGCCTGATACGTAATACTCCCCGTTTTCCCAGGCGATACCCTGCCGGCCGTCGACCTCATGAACTCCCGCAAGCTCATAAGAATGAGCCGGAAGCATTTCCTGTGAGGTTTTCTCTATCTGTCCCTTCTGTGTTACGGGCGCCGGCATTGTTTCCTGCTTTTCTTCAGTCGCTGTAGTCGTTTCATTTTCTGCCTTCTGCTCTGCCGCTGTCCCGCCGCAGGCAGTTATCAGTACAGATGCCGTTGCTATGATACCCAGTCCGCAAATAATATTTCTCTTTTTTATCATTTAAACAACCTCTCTTTATGTTCTCTCCAAAAACCCTTAAAAACTATGATCAAATGCAATAATCGCTTATGCGTTATCTGTTTGCCAGGTAAGCCGCAACA
>CACWUI010000143.1 GCA_902764045.1 uncultured Lachnospiraceae bacterium | reverse complement strand
CTGAATCACATCCCGATGCTGAGCGACTTGGTGCACAGGTGATAAGTGGTGCGGCAGTACTTGCTGCCTTGGTCGTTGCAAAAGGAGGTGCAATTAAAGGTCTTACCACTGCGGCAGAGATGTGGACCAGTGCCTGTATAGGTCTTGCCATAGGTATTGGATTTTATTGGGGCGGTATAATTGGAACTGTTGCCATTTACGTGATTATGACAGTATTTCATAGGATCGAGACTAATGCTGTATTAAAAAGTGCACCGGTAGGGCTGCATATATCTGCGAGGAACAGACATAGTATAATTGCCGCAGCTCAGGTGCTGGGAGATATGGGGATAGAGATATTTGATATCAGCATAGAGAGAGACATGGGGGATCTTCTTGATCTTACTTCAGACAGTTCCACCATGGAGATGTGTTTGGGCACCATAAAATTAAGGACAAAAGATTATAAGCAGGATGAGATAATCACAAAAGTATTAAGCGTAGATGGTGTGAAAAGTGCAAGATATCAGGGATAAACAGAGAATATGATAAAAAAGATCATTATCATTTTAAATAACGATGAATTCTATGATGACGCGCAGCTTCTTGCGCGTTCCTTTTTTGTGCAGGCAGAAGTTGAAAGGGTATATGAAGAAATAAAAAAAGACGGGAATTTTAAGCCGGTAAAAACCGTGGAAATATCTTCCGATGGTGAAACCTGTACCCTTCATTTAAACTCTTTGGTGCCCCGGACCGGCACATCGGATCTGTCAAAGGGTCAGATCCATGATCTTTTTAAAAGAGCCATGTACAGGGACATATCGGCTGCAACGGGAATAACTCTGCCCTGGGGATTTCTTACGGGAGTAAAGCCTGCAAAGAGGATAACGGGTATTTTAAAGGATAATCCCGGTATAGACGAAGCCGGGGCCAGAAAAAGGTTTGAGACCATGTATCTGGTGCGCCCCGATAAGTCCAGACTGGCTTACCGCGTAGCGGTAAACGAGAAAGAAATATTACAGGACAGACTGAACGAAAACGGTTTTTCGGTGTATGCGGGGATACCTTTTTGTCCGAGTGTGTGCGATTACTGTTCTTTCGGTACGGTGCCGGTAAAGTCGGTCAGTGAAGATACCATAGAAGCGTATGTTGATGCTTTATGTAATGAGATCAGAAAAACGGCGGATCTTATAAAGGGTAAATATGAAAAAGCCGACAGTGTTTATGTTGGGGGAGGAACGCCGACCACTCTTTCAGAGCTTCAGCTTGGACGTGTCTTTGAAGAATTAAGAAAATGCTTTAAAACGGACGAGATCACTGAGTTTACCGTTGAAGCGGGACGTCCGGACAGTTTTACAAGGGGGAAACTGGAAGTATTAAAAAGATACGGGGTAAACAGGATCTCAGTCAATCCCCAGAGCATGAATGAGGATACGTTAAAACGTATCGGCAGGGGGCACAGTGAGGAGGATGTTTATAAGGCTTTTGAGCTTGCCCGCGGTTTAGGCTTCGATAATATAAATGCAGACATCATACTGGCTCTGCCCGGAGAGGGGCCTGAGGATGTGATGGAGACCCTGGAAAAGATAAGCAGGCTGGACCCGGAAAGCATTACAGCCCATGCCCTGGCCATAAAAAGGGCGGCTGCAATGACGAGGGATATGCTCTCAGAGGGGCTTACCAAAGAGGATATGGAAAAAATGACAGGGTATGTTTCGGAGATTGCCGAAGGTTTAGGGATGCATCCCTATTATATGTACAGGCAGCAGAATATGGCAGGGAATCTGGAAAACACAGGATTTGCTAAAAAGGGTAAGGAATCTCTTTATAACATAGTGATCATGGAAGAGGTTCAGGATATTATTGCCTTAGGCACCGGGGCATCTTCAAAGTTTATCTTTGATAACGGCCGGATAGAGAGGGCAATAAACGTAAAAAGCCTGAAGGACTACATCGAAAGAAATGATGAGATGATTGAAAGAAAGCGGCGATTATTATAAAATAACTCTATCTATGTATTTTTTTAAGAATAGTGTTCGGAGGTAGATATGTCTGAATCCATGTGTGGTTTAAAACGTTCATGCCGTTGCGCGGAGCTGGGTGTCTCCAATGTGGGAGAAACAGTTACGGTGATGGGATGGGTACAAAAAAGAAGAAATCTGGGAACCATCATTTTTATCGATCTTAGGGACAGGAGCGGACTTGTCCAGATCCTTTTTGATGATACCAAACTTGAAAAAGAAGTGTTTGAAAAGGCTTACGGTCTTCGCAGCGAGTTTGTGATAGCCGTAACAGGTAAGGTGGAAAAGCGGAGCGGAGAGACCAACCCAAACCTTAAAACAGGCGAGATAGAGATAGTGGCTGAAAAGCTTACTGTTCTTTCGGAGTCGGAAACTCCTCCCTTTCCCATAGAGCCGGGGATTGATACAAATGAAGAGGTTCGTCTTAAATACAGAACATTGGATCTGAGACGTGCGGATATACAGTCCAATCTTATCATGCGCAGCCGTGTAACTCAGTTTATGAGAAATTTCCTTATGAACGAGGGCTTCCTTGAGATCGAAACCCCCATGCTTACTAAAAGCACTCCCGAAGGAGCAAGAGATTATCTGGTGCCCAGCCGGGTGCATCAGGGAAGATTCTATGCACTTCCCCAGTCGCCCCAGTTATTTAAGCAGATGCTTATGGTATCCGGCTATGACAGATATATGCAGATAGCGCGCTGCTTCAGGGACGAAGACTTAAGAGCCGACAGACAGCCTGAGTTTACCCAGCTGGATATGGAGATGTCCTTTGTGGATGAAGAGGACGTGATGGATGTGACCCAGCGTCTCATTGCCGGAATATTTAAAGAGATCCTTGATGTGGATGTACAGCTTCCCATACAGTGTATGACCTGGAGAGAGGCAATGGACCGGTTCGGATCCGATAAGCCTGACATCAGATTCGGCATGGAATTAAAAGATGTTTCCGATATTGTTAAGGATTGCGGCTTCGGAGTGTTTACGGGCGCCATAGAGGCGGGAGGAAGCGTAAGAGCCATTAATGCCGAAGGTTTCGGTGATATGTCAAGAAAGCAGATAGATGCTTTAGTGGATTTTGCGAAGGGCTGTGAGGCAAAGGGGCTTGCATATATCCAGCTTACCCCTGATGGAGAGGTAAAGTCTTC
>CACWUI010000142.1 GCA_902764045.1 uncultured Lachnospiraceae bacterium | reverse complement strand
CAGGAATGTGTCAAGGCGTGATGTCGAAAACAGGGCATTTACCGAGGCGGTGACCAACACACGCATATCATGGAACCGTTTTCTAATGAGAAGGAAAGATATAAAGACGCATCTTATCTGTAAATGTCCCAACTGCTCCCAAAAGATCCGGGTTCCCCGTGGCAAAGGGAAAATCATGATAAAATGCCCGTCATGCAGGATGGAGTTTGAGAAGAGTACGTGAAAAAAGGACACACTGGAATTTGCGCCTAAGCTTAAAGGCAGAAAATATCTGATACTGGGCAATCATGATAAAAAGAGCCCGGAGTTAAGAGATGTGTTTGAAGAGGTCTGGGAGTACAGAAAGATCCATTTGAATAAACAGACAGTTATCCTTTCACATTATTTCACTCCCACTTATGAAAGTCAGCACAGAGGCGGGATAATGCTTTATGGGCATTCTCATAATACAGTTGTTGCCGGAACAGAGGAAAGGGTAAAACAGCTTTACCATGAAAATAACATTCCCTGCAAGGCATATAATGTCGGTTGTATGTACTTTGGTTACACTCCGGCGACATTGGATGAGATCATTGCGTATTGGAAAAGTAACGGGAGATAGTTGAACGACATAGCGTGTCCCATATGAAAAAAAGTATATAAGAATTGACAAAGTATATAGAAGTATATGAGATGAAGCGATTGCGAAGAATGGAATTGCTTCCCTTGATTATTATTATAATGTTCTAACTTAAACCAACCTTAAATATTTACAAAAACAAAGGGATGGCTTTTACTCTCCACTTGACATTAAGTCAGCTCTTAAATATGATATAAGGAATACAATAAAAGAGGCAGAGAAAGGGGAAAGAGATAGGACATGGGCAGAATCATTGGTGACGGCGTTACGTTTGATGATGTATTACTTGTGCCGCAGTATTCAGAGGTCACACCTAATCTTGTGGAGATTTCCACCAGACTTACAAAAAAGATAGAGTTAAACATACCTTTGATGAGTGCGGGTATGGACACGGTTACGGAGCATCGTATGGCTATAGCCATGGCGAGACAGGGTGGAATAGGTATTATTCACAAGAATATGACCGTTGAGGAACAGGCTGATGAAGTGGATAAGGTTAAAAGATCCGAGAATGGTGTTATCACGGATCCCTTTTCCCTTCATGCGGAAAATACTCTTGCGGATGCCAATGATCTTATGGCTAAGTTCCGTATATCCGGAGTTCCCATCGTGGATGAAGAAGGCAGGCTTGTAGGTATCATTACAAACAGAGATCTTAAGTTTGAGACGGATTATTCCAAGAAGATAAGCGAGAGGATGACAAGTCAGGATCTTATAACGGCAGAGGAAGGGATTACTCTTGAAGATGCCAAGAAGATCTTAGGAGAGGCCAGAAAAGAAAAACTTCCTATCGTGGACAAAGACTTTAAACTCAGGGGTCTTATCACTATCAAGGATATCGAAAAGCAGATACAGTATCCCAATTCAGCACATGATTCCCAGGGAAGACTTCTTGTGGGAGCTGCAGTGGGTATCACGAAAAATGTTATGGACAGAGTGCAGGCACTGGTGAATTCCAAAGTTGACTGTATCGTTTTGGATTCTGCACACGGACATTCCAAGAATATCATCAATGCTTTAAAGGAGATAAAGGACGCATTCCCCGAACTGCAGGTTATCGCAGGAAATATCGCCACGGGAGAGGCTGCCAAATCTCTGGCAGAAGCAGGTGCAGATGCCATAAAGGTAGGTATAGGGCCGGGATCCATCTGTACTACGCGTATCGTGGCAGGTATCGGTGTGCCTCAGATCTCCGCTGTTATGAATGTATATGAAGAGGCAAAGAAGTACGATATACCTGTTATAGCGGACGGTGGTATCAAGTATTCGGGAGACGTGGTCAAGGCTATCGCGGCAGGCGGAAGCGTTTGTATGCTTGGAAGCCTTCTTGCGGGATGCGATGAGTCTCCGGGAGACTTTGAACTTTATCAGGGAAGAAAATATAAGGTTTATCGTGGCATGGGCTCCATCGCAGCCATGGAAAACGGAAGCAAGGACAGATATTTTCAGACCGATGCCAAGAAGCTGGTTCCCGAAGGCGTCGAGGGGCGTGTGGCATATAAGGGACTTCTTGAAGATACCATTTTCCAGCTTATCGGAGGTCTTCGTTCCGGTATGGGATATTGCGGAGCTAAGGATATCCCCACTCTGCAGGAAACGGCACAGTTTATGAAGATGTCACCTGCAGCTCTCAGGGAAAGCCATCCCCATGATATACATATCACGAAAGAAGCTCCCAACTACAGCGTGGAAGATAATTAAAAGCCCCATAAACAGCATCAGCTAACATTAATTATGCAGATAGCATTATTAATGTTAGCTGATGCTGTTTTATGTGTCACAACTCATTTAAATTACTGACACATCCCCATATTTTTGCTATAATGTTAAGAATTGAGAAGGAAAGACAGGAGGCAAAAATGAAACTTCTGACAGAGTTGATAAGTGAAACATTTTCCGAGGCTTTCACAAGCGCCGGATATGACGGGGAGTACGGACTGGTAAAGGCGTCAAGCAGACCGGATCTTTGTGAGTTTCAGTGCAGCGGCGCCATGGCGGCTGCAAAGAAAAACGGCGTAAATCCCATGGATGTGGCGGCAGAGGTTTTGGATCATCTGCCTGATGACGGACCTTTTGAGAACGTGGATATAGCAAAACCCGGTTTTATAAATTTTAATCTATCGCCGGATTTTGCCGCAAAATACTTAAATGAAATGGCTTCAAGCGACAGACTGGGTTACGAAAGCGACCCGGGTGCCGTAAAGACCGTTATTGACTACGGCGGCGCCAATGTGGCTAAGCCTCTTCATGTGGGACACCTGAGATCGGCAGTAATAGGAGAGAGTGTAAAAAGAATTCTTAAATACGCCGGCAACGACGTGACATCCGATATCCATCTGGGAGACTGGGGGCTCCAGATGGGTCTTATCATCATGCAGTTAAAAGAAGAACAGCCTGACCTTCCGTATTTTGACGAGGAGCATACAAGACCCTACCCTCACAATCCGCCATTTACCCTTGAGGAGTTGGAAAGGATGTACCCCAAAGCCAGCGCACGTTCCAAAGAGGATGAGGAATTCCTCAAAAGCGCTCAGGAAGCCACGCTTAAGCTTCAGCAGGGTTACGAGCCTTATGTGGAGATATGGAAGCATATCATGACTCTTTCAAAAGAGGACCTTAAGAAAAATTACGATGCTCTTAATGTGTCTTTTGATCTTTGGAAGGGTGAGTCCGATGCACAGCCCCTTATCCCCGGTATGATAGAGGATCTGAAGAGCCGGAGCATTGCCCATGAGAGTCAGGGGGCACTGGTGGTGGATGTTGCCCTTGAAACCGACAAAAAGGAAGTTCCACCCTGTATCATTCAAAAGTCGGACGGAGCAGCCCTTTATGCCACATCGGATCTGGCCACCATTATTGACAGAAAGCAAAGTCTGGATCCGGGGAGATATGTTTATGTGGCAGATAAGAGGCAGGAACTTCACTTTACCCAGGTCTTCAGGACCGCAAAAAAAGCCGGTTATGCAGACGGGAGCACTTTGCTTGAGTTTCTGGGATTCGGTACCATGAACGGAAAGGACGGCAAGCCTTTTAAGACCAGAGCCGGCGGTGTGATGCGTCTGGAATATCTTATAGAGGATATAAATGCCGCGGTTTACGACAAGATAAAAGAATCAGACAAGCTCTCGGGAGAGCAGGCCCGGGAAGCGGAGAGGATAATAGGTCTTGCAGCTTTGA
>CACWUI010000141.1 GCA_902764045.1 uncultured Lachnospiraceae bacterium | reverse complement strand
GTAGCACCTTCAAGCGTGGATATTTCCGGAGACTTCCAGGATATGCTGGGTTCCGGGGTTGATCTGTCAACAACCTATCAGGGAAACTACCAGTTCTGATCATTACGGAGAAAAAAATGTCAAAAACGATTAACGTAAACGACGGTCGCGGGGCTGATTACGATATTCGTATTTCCAATGGGTTTCAGGAGCTTTCAGAGCTTCTGAAACCGTTTTTAAATACGGGAAGAAAAACGGTTATCGTATCGGACAGCAATGTTTATCCTATTTACGGCGAAGAAATAAAAAAACTGATCACAGACTGCGGAGCTTTTTGTGAAAGCTTTGTATTTCCCGCAGGTGAGGAAAGCAAAACCCTTGATACCGTAAAAGAGCTTTACGGATTTCTTATAGATAATAAGATGGAAAGAAGGGATCTGCTCATTGCCCTTGGGGGCGGTGTTGTGGGAGATCTGACGGGCTTTGGGGCTGCCACTTACCTCAGGGGGATTGATTTTATCCAGATCCCCACGTCACTCCTTGCCCAGACGGATTCAAGCATCGGCGGGAAGACGGGGGTTGATCTCAATGATTACAAAAATATGGTGGGCGCATTTCACCAGCCGAAGCTGTGTTTCATGAACATGGATACCGTAAAAACCCTGGAAAAAAAGCAGGTCTTGTCAGGTCTGGGGGAGATCATAAAGTCTGCGCTGATAAAAAACAAAGACTTTTACGAGTGGCTTTGTAATAACAGGGAATCTGTTTTAAGCCTTAACCCCGAAGCCTTAAACCATATGATAGAACAGACCTGTCTGATAAAAAGAGATGTGGTAAGAAAAGATCCGAAGGAGCAGGGGGAAAGAGCCCTTTTAAACTTCGGCCACACTCTGGGGCATGCCATTGAAAAGGCCTGCGGATTTACGCTTACACACGGGGAATGTGTAGTGCTTGGTATGATCGGAGCGATGAAGATCTCCCAAGACCGCGGCATGATAAGCAAAGATGAGAGGGAGATTTTTACGGAGCTTATTAAAGCCTGCGGTTATACCATGAAGATATACGGACTTGAAAAAGAAAAGATCATGGAATACACAAGGTCGGATAAAAAAATGGAAGCGGGGGTTTTAAAGTTTATCCTGCTGGACGGCATCGGGAACGGGGTCATAGTCCGGGATGTGACCTGTGATGAGATATCCCGCGCGTTGGAAGAGGTTCTTGAGTGATGAGGAAAAATTATATTTTGTTTTTTTTATGCGCAGCAGGACTTATCGTTCTGGACCAGTTGACTAAGGTCGCGGTTTCTGACGCTTTGATGACAGGCGGCCCTTTTGTGATAATAAACGGGTTCTTAAGGTTCAGTTACGTTGAAAACAGGGGGGCTGCCTGGGGCATGATGCAGGGGGCGGGCATATTTTTTATCATACTGACTTTTGCGGTCATGGCATTGGTCGTTTTTTTTGTGAGCCGTATCCCGAAAGGGAAAAGATACGTTCCGCTTTTGATAGTTGCCATTCTTTTATTTGCCGGCGGTCTGGGGAATCTTATCGACAGGATAGGTCTTCATTATGTGCGGGATTTTATTGACTTTTACGGGGTTGGGTTCCCGGTGTTTAATGTGGCGGATGTATGCGTATCCGTGGCTGTCATCATGATGGTGATCCTTTTGATATTTGTTTACAGAGAAAAAGATTATAAGGCTTTCAAAAAGAAAAGAAACAATGAAGGATAATGAAGAGAGTTTTTTAATAAGCGAAGAAGATGCAGGTAAACGTCTGGATGTTTTTCTTGCTGAGCAGACAGAGGCGTCAAGGGCTTTTGTCCAGAGATCCATTGAACAGGAAAGGGCGCTTGTAAACGGCAAAGCCTCCAAAAGCAATCACAAGCTTAGAGCAGGTGATGAGGTTTCTGTCGTTTTAATTGAAGATGTACCGCAGGAGATACTGCCTGAAGATATACCCCTGGATGTGGTTTATGAAGACGATGATGTGATAGTGATAAATAAGACGCGGGGCATGGTGGTGCACCCGGCTCCCGGTCATTACAGCGGCACCGTTGTAAATGCCCTGTTGTTTCGCGAGAAGGGCAGGCTCTCGGATCTGAACGGAAAGGAGCGCCCGGGCATTGTCCACAGGATAGATGCGGACACCACGGGACTTATAGTTTGTGCAAAAACAAATATAGCCCACGAATCCCTTGCGGCACAGCTTGAGGCCCATTCCACTGTCAGGAAATATGAAGCCATATGCTATAACGCTTTCAGGGAAGAGCAGGGAACGGTAAATAAGCCTATAGCAAGAGGAGATGTTGACAGAAAGAAAATGGTCATTTCTCCAAAGGGAAGAGAAGCCGTCACACATTACAAGGTCATCGAAAACATGGGGAAATTCGCCCATATAGAATGCGTTCTTGAAACGGGAAGAACCCATCAGATAAGAGTGCATATGAAATCCATAGGACATCCCCTTTTGGGTGATAAGGTCTATACAACGGCCAAGGCGCCCTTTAATACGGACGGTCAGATGCTTCATGCGGGAGTACTGGGGTTTGAGCATCCCGTGTCGGGAGAGTATCTGGAGTTTCGGGCAGAGCCTCCGGAGGATTTTCAAAAGGCATTAAAACTATTGCGGCAATTAAATAAATAGTGATATAATCGGCATGTGGCAGGAGTGAATACAGATTGCCCGGTAAATTTTATAATAAGATTATATTCTATAAATGACTCATGATTTGGAGGACAAACTGATGAATGATAAAACGGTAATAACGATCGGCCGGCAATTCGGGAGCGGCGGTCATGAAATAGGCGTAAAGCTTGCAGAGCGCATGGGTGTCAAATGCTACGACAAGGAGCTTCTTGAGCTGGCTGCAAAAAACAGCGGTCTTGCCGAAGAGATCTTTACAAGACAGGATGAGAAGCCTTCAAGCAGTCTGCTTTATTCGCTGGTCATGGATACTTATTCTTTCGGATACAGTGATTCATACGGTGAGATGCCTATAAACCAGAGAGTATTCCTTGCGCAGTTTGAGGCAATAAAAAAACTGGCGCAGCAGGAGTCCTGCGTGATAGTAGGCCGGTGCGCTGACTACGCCTTAGAGGGAAACATGAACGCTACCAATGTTTTTGTCTCCGCCCCTATGGAACGAAGGATCAAAAGGATCATGGAGCGCTGCAACATTGACGAAAAGAAGGCTGAGGCTCTTATAAACAAGACGGATAAGAAAAGAGCAAGCTATTATGATTATTATTCGGATAAAAAGTGGGGAGCTGCAAAGAGCTACCACCTATGTCTGGATAGTGATGCGGTAGGG
>CACWUI010000140.1 GCA_902764045.1 uncultured Lachnospiraceae bacterium | reverse complement strand
CTTCACCGGTTTCTTCTTCATCTGCTTCTTCAAGTGGTTCTTCACCGGCTGATTCTTCAGTCACTGCATCTTCGATATCATCTTCGTACTCAACTTTCACATCATCGGCACTTGCCGGCTCCTCGTCGTAAGTACTGTCGTCTGTAATAACATCATTCTCAGGTTCTTCACCGTATTCTTCTTCCGGCTCCTGTGAAAACTCTTCCGCCTGTGATTCACTTTTAATATCTATTCCGTATCCCGTAAGCTTTGCCGCAAGTCTTACATTCTGACCGGCTTTTCCTATTGCAAGAGAAAGCTGTTTGTCCGAAACCACAAGCTGTGCCTTCTTTTCGTCCTCATCAGCAATAATGGATACAACCTTTGCAGGACTTAATGCGTTTACTATAAGCTGTGCAGGATTTTCATCCCATGTGATCACATCTATCTGCTCATTTCCCAGTTCATTAACAATGGTTTTAACCCTTTCACCGTTTCGTCCCACGCATGCACCAACCGGGTCCACATCCGGGTCATTTGATACAACTGCCATCTTTGTTCTTGAACCGGCTTCTCTTGCGATGGATTTGATCTCCACAAGTCCGCTTTGAATTTCCGTAACGCCTTCCTCAAACAGTCTTTTAACAAGTAATGGAGAGGTTCTTGATACACGGATTATCGTACCTCTTTTATCTCGTACCATAACCTCGGAAACAACTACTCTTATACGGTCGCCTCTCTGATATGTCTCACCGGGCACCTGATCGTCCACTCTCAGTTCTGTCTGGGTCTTTCCGATATCAAGAAGAATATTTCCCCTGTCATCAATGCGCTGCACCACTCCTGTGATGATGTTGCCTTCTTTGTCTTTATACTCCTTAAATAAAGCTTCCTTCTGTTCTTCCCTTATCTTTTGAATTATAGCGTTTTTCGCAGCTTTAGATGCGGTCCTTGTAAATCCGTCTGACTGAAACTCAACCTCCACCACATCACCGGGCTTGGCATCATCTTTAATCTTCAACGCACATGAAAGCTTGATCTCTTTGTCATTGTAATCATGCTCACTGTTTAACTGGGAATCCTCAACCACTGTTCTGTCGGCAAATATATGAAAATCTCCTGTCTGTCTGTCAACTACAACCCGGCAGTCCTGTGCTTCTTCTTTTGAATTTCCGTATTGAGCCCTGTACTCTTCCCTGAGAGCCTTTTCAATAGTGTCAAACATGGTTTCTTTGCTTATTCCTGCTTCCATCTCAAGCGCTTCTACTGCGCCGATAAGATCTTTATTCATTTGTCCTCCTCCACATATGCAAGCCTTATAAATGCCAGCTTCTTTTTTTCAAAAGTTATCTTTTTATCTTCATCCGTAATAACGGTTATTTCTTTGTCCGTATATGAATCAAGTATTCCCTCAAAGAAATCCTTTCCTTCTTCTTTTTCAAAAAGTTTAAACTCGATTCTTTTTCCAAGACTTCTTTCAAAATCTTTTTCTTTCTTCAAAGGTCTAGTAAGGCCGGGGGAGCTGACCTCGAAGATATACTGACCGTCAATATAATCCTCTTCGTCTAAGATCAGATTAAACTCCCGGCTGACTTCTTCACAGTCATCTATGGTAATACCTCCCGGCTTATCAATGTAAACTCTCAGGAAATAGTCTGAGCCCTCTTTTACATAATCAACGTCAACAAGTTCAAAGCCTTTGTTTTTTACAATACCTTCAACCAGGTCCGTTGTCTTTTGTTCTATCTCTTCTTTTTTTTTCAAATAACCACTTCCTTTTTAAATCACCTCTTGGCGCCTGTCTTACCAAAAAGAGTGGACCTTCCGGCCCACTCTTTTCAAAAATCTACAGTTGCAATAGCTTGTAGGGGAGTCGAACCCCTGTTTCCGCCGTGAGAGGGCGGCGTCTTAACCACTTGACCAACAAGCCGTAATTAACGTACCCAGATAATATACACAAAATCAAATAAAAATGCAAGTGTATTTTAAATTATTTTTTTTTTTTAACACGGGGACAGTTTTGATTGACACGGGGACGTTTTTTTGTGTCTCCCTCAGGAGACACAGAACTGTCCCCATGTCAATCAAAACCATCCCCATATCCGCTCAGTCAAAAAACGACATCTGGTTTTTGTCCGTAAGATTGTCGATAGCATGAATTTCATTAAGCTTCTCCACCACGACATCACCGATCTTGGCTCTGTTTTTCAGATCCTCTTTTGAAAGGAATGGTCCGCTCCTTGCCGCTGATTCGATACTTTCTCCGGCAGACTCACCTACCTTATCAACAACCTTAAAGGAAGGCATTATCTTACCGTCAATGACCTGAAAATCTCTGGCTTTGGCTTTATAAATGTCTATGGGAAGAAATTCAAATCCCCGTGCATACATCTCCTCGGCAATCCTCATATATTTCAGTTCCTGCTGTTCCGGGTCGGAAAGCTGCTTCGCCGCCTCTCTTTTCCTGTAATCGTCCATAAAATATTTAAGCCTGTCCTTACCCAATGCCATCTTTTCATAATCAAAAGCCTTTGCCCTGATCGAAAAATAAGCACAGTAATATTCCAAGGGATAGAATATCTTAAAATATGCCACACGCCATGCCATCATAACATAAGCCGCAGCATGAGCCTTGGGGAACATATACTCAATCTTATTACAGGACCATATATACCAGTCGGGAACACCATGGGCTTTCATCTCCTCTTCCCATTCTTTGGTTAGCCCCTTCCCCTTTCTTACCTTTTCCATAATATTAAAAGAAAGCTCTTTATCAAGCCCCATACTTATAAGATAGATCATAATGTCATCTCTTGTACAAATGGCTGTAGAGATGGTGGCTTTCCCTTCCCGAATAAGCTCCTGGGTATTTCCGACCCATACATTAGTGCCGTGAGAAAGCCCTGATATTCGAACAAGATCAGAAAACTTAGCAGGTTTAGCTTCTTTAACCATTTCCATGGCAAAATCCGTTCCGAACTCCGGTATCCCCAGAGCCCCAAGCATAGTACCGCCAATATCATCCGGGCTGATCCCCAAAGCAGAAGTGTCTTTAAAAAGCGACATCACTTCTTTGTTATCAAAAGGGATCTCAAGAGGATCAACTCCGGTAAGATCCTGAAGTTTTCTTATCATGGTAGGATCAAGGTGTCCCAACATATCGAGCTTGAGCAGGTTGTGATCTATACTGTGATAGTCAAAATGGGTGGTTATAATTCCGGTTTTAGCATCATTTGCAGGATGCTGGACAGGACAAAAAGTGTCTATCTCTTCACCTATGGGAAGCACAACTATACCACCGGGATGCTGACCCGTTGTTTGTTTTACATCAACACAG
>CACWUI010000139.1 GCA_902764045.1 uncultured Lachnospiraceae bacterium | reverse complement strand
ACGGATCTTACGGGAACATGGAGATTCAGCTATCAGAAATTAAACTAAAGAAAGCAACTTAACCGATCATGAATAACAAAGAAAAAAGTATAGCTAATTATAAAAGTATGACCTTAAGGAAGGCATGGATCATACTCTTTCTCATAATCGGCCTTGGGGGAGTGATCCTCTGGGGAATGTCGGTGGGAGGATCCAGCCTCGGGTTAGATAAGGTTTTCCAGGCAATAGGTGATTTCTTTACGGGGAATGAAACGGTGACCGAAGCGGAGAAATACATTGCTCTGGGTATAAGGGTGCCCCGTGTCATTGCGGGGATGGTGGCGGGAGCCTCTCTTGCCCTTTCGGGACTTCTGATGCAGGGGATCTTCCAGAATCCCCTTGTGTCGCCCTATACATTGGGAATCTCCAATGCGGCATCCTTCGGAGCCTGTCTTGCCATTATTTCCTGCACGGGCATGGCAGCCATTGTGGTGCAGCCCATACTCACACCCGTGCTGTCATTCGTTTTTTCCGTGGGCGCCATGCTTTTGGTCTTCCTTATAGCAAAATTCGGCGGGCAGTCCACGAAAACACTGGTACTTACGGGTGTGGCCATAGGGTATCTGTTTGCATCCCTTGTGTCACTCATAAAGTATCTGGTGCATACCGATGCGCTGCCGGATCTGGTTTACTGGCAGATGGGAAGCGTGGCAAATACCCAGTGGCATGAGGTTTACATAATGCTCGGGACATTCGCGGCATGCTTTGTATTGTCTCTTTTCCTTGCCTGGGATCTGAATGTTATGACCCTGGGAAAAGAAGAAGCATCTGCTCTGGGAGTAAACTTTAAAAGGATCCAGACCATCACATTTATCATGACCACGGTGCTTACGGGTGTCACCGTTGCATTTACCGGAGTTATAGGCTTTGTTGGTCTTGTGGCTCCCCATATCACCAGGATGATAGTGGGTAATGATTACAGATATTGCGTGCCTGTATCGGCGCTTTTCGGAGGAGTGCTTCTCCTTGCGGCTGATACCCTTGCAAAGATAGTGATCGCGCCTACGGAGCTTCCCGTGGGTATCATTACATCCCTTGTGGGTGTGCCCTTTTATCTTTTCCTTGTACTCAGGAGGAACAAAAACGTATGAGAGTAAAAATATCAGACCTTTGTTTCTCTTACGGGAAAAGAGGGAGAGAAATACTGCATAGTGTAAATTGTGAGTTCCATGAAAAAAGCATGACAGCCATACTAGGCCCCAACGGCTGCGGCAAGACCACTATGGCCAAATGCATTAATAAGATCAATATCCCCTCATCGGGGGACATATTGTTTGATGACAGATCGATAAACGATTATTCCCGTCATGAGATAGCAAAGATGATAGGCTATGTGCCCCAGTTTTCCAATGCAAGACTTGTGGGGACTGTAATGGAATTCGTGCTACTGGGCAGAAGGCAGTTTATAGGCTGGAGTGTAAGAGACGAAGACATAGAAGCCGTTGCCGATGTTCTTGAAAAGCTGCATATTTCGGACCTTTCGGATAAGAATTACGGAGAGCTTTCCGGAGGTCAGAAGCAGAAAGTGCTCGTAGCAAGAGCGCTGATGCAGCAAAGTGATCTTTATCTTTTTGACGAGCCCACCAGTAACCTTGATATAAAAAATGAACTGGAGATCATGAATCTGGGGCGAAGGATAGTTGATGAAGAAGGAAAGAGTGTTGCCATGGTGGTTCATGATCTGAACATGGCGCTGCATTATGCGGACTATGTGATCATCATGAAGGACGGAAGGGTTATCAATCAGGGGAGTACCCGTGATGTAATAACAGCGGATACCATAAAAGACGTATATGATGTAAAAACCAAAATAGAAGACTGCGGATATGTGAATCCTTTTATATAAAACAAGGGAAGGTGTAGAGCTTGATAGAAATAAAAAACGTAAGAAAAAAATATCCGAAGGCTTCAGATTATGCACTGGAGAGTGTTTCATTTTCCATAAATACGGGGGAGGCCTTCGGGCTTTTGGGTCCGAACGGTGCAGGCAAGACCACTCTCATGGGGATCATAACCACTCTTATCCTTCCCACTGAGGGTGAGGTATATATTGATGATGAGAAGATAACCAGGCTCCGGACCGACATAAAACGAAAGATAGCCCTGGTGACGCAGCATGTATCCATCAGAAGGGACATGACGGTAAATGAGGTAATGGAACTTGCGGGACGTCTTTACGGGCTGCCCGTAAAAAAGATAAGGGAGAGAACCAAGGAAATACTGCAATTTACGGATATTTACGATAAGAGAAAACTGGTGGCAAGAGGGCTGTCAGGGGGAATGCAGAGAAAACTCATGATAGCCAGGGCTCTTCTTACGGAACCGAGGATAATCGTCCTTGATGAACCCACGGTGGGTCTTGATCCTCATTCAAGACGAAGGATATGGGATCTGCTGGTATCTTTAAAGAAAAAGGGGATAACTATTCTTCTTACGACCCATTACATAGAGGAGGCGGAGAAGCTTTGCGACAGGGTTGCCATGATAAACAAGGGCAGGGTGTCGGAGATAAAGGAGCCTGATTGTATGATAGCCGAGCTCGGCAGATATACCGTTGATATTTTTGAAAATGATAAGACCCGCAGCCTGTTTTTTGATTCCAGGGAAGCTGCGGTGGAGTATGCCAAGGGGATCAGCTCGGATCTTAAGCTGAGGGAAACCACCCTTGAGGATGTTTTCATTGCGAAAATGGGAGCGGAATTGGGGGAGAAGGAATGACAGAGACGGTTTTGGAATACGGTGAGGCTACGGAACAGACCGCTGCCAAAGAGAAAAGCGCGGTCAGCCGGGGTCTGTACGGAATAAGAACTGCCATATGGGAGATGTGGGCGGAATTTCGCCACGAATGGAAAAGGATAACCCTTGCTTCGATCATCAGCCCTTTGCTTTATATGCTTGCCCTGGGGTGGGGTCTGGGAAGCATGGTCAATACGGCGGACAGACCATATATAGACTTTCTGGTACCGGGTATAGTGGCGCTCTCCACCATGAACACGGGATTTACATCGGTGGGTATGTCCTTCAGTACCCAGCGGCTTTATGAGAGATCCTTTGACCAGGTGCTCATATCACCCACGCCAATACCTGCTTATTTATTCGGGAAGATGCTGGGAGGAGCCCTCCGTGGTATGTATACCGGGACGCTGATAATACTGTTGTCCATACCCTTCGGGGCCCATCTCAGCTTTAACGGATGGTTCTTTTTTGTGATGATGTTAAACGGTATGGTGTTTGCGTCATTAGGAGTGTGTGCCGCGATCCTGGCGGTGACCCATGCGGATATATCCAGGTTTTCAACCTTTGTCATCACGCCCATGACAT
>CACWUI010000138.1 GCA_902764045.1 uncultured Lachnospiraceae bacterium | reverse complement strand
ATCCGGCAGTTCTTCTTTATATTCCTCCGCAAGCTCAGGTCTTTCGGGTCTGGGACCCACAAAGGACATCTCTCCCTTTAGTATATTAACAAGCTGGGGCAATTCATCAAACCTGCTGCGTCTCAGGAAATGTCCGAATTTGGTAACCCTCTCATCATCCTCTCCCGTAGAAAGTGTAGGTCCCGTTTCCTCCTCTGCCCCCATGACCATGCTCCGAAACTTAACAATGGTAAATCTTTTGGCATTTTTGGTGAGCCTCACCTGTCTGTAGAAAACATCTCCTCCGTCAGAAGCCCTGATGATAATGGCTATCACGATCATGAGAGGTGATGCGACCACAAGCCCAACCGCCGAGAAGATAATGTCCAAAAAGCGCTTAAAGAAAAGATATTCCGGTGCCGGATTATACCTGTCCACCTTAAGAAGGGGCAGGTTGTAAAGGTTAACCTTCTGGGCGCCGCTCATCAGAAGATCTCCCGTAAAAGGGATCACATACGCCACTATATCGTGATCCAGACAATATTTGATTATCTCGTCCCGCAGTTCACTCTGAATACCTTTCAGAAACACTACCTCATAATCCCGGAGGACCTTCAGGTCCCCTTCAACTTTTTCCACATTGGTAATATCCCGGACATCAAAACGAACCGCCATATCGGCAGTTTTAAAACGTTTATCGATCTCTCTTGTGGTAGGTCCGTGAATGATAATGGTCTTAAGGGGCTTATATCTGTCAAAGTACCATCGGTGGGACCAAAAAGCCCAAACAACGGCAATGCCCCCCTGAGCCGCCAGCAATATGAGAATGGGAACAAAGTTCAAAAAACCTCTTCCCAAAATACACATGATAAAATACATGATCACATCGGTAATAAGACATGCGATCATCTGGGAATAAGCAAGTTCCTGAATACGGAGGTTATAAACCTGAAAAACATCATAGGCCCGTGCGCATTGCCAGTAAATAATGAGAAATACGATAACGATGACCCAGTTCCCCCAGAAATAAAAGGGGATATAGTTTCGCGACTGGTAATAAACCATCCATGTAACAAGGAAAGCCAGGGTCATAAAAACGATGTTTAGTATCTCAATACTTCTCATCATAAGATTGTATCGAAACCCTGACTTTTCAAATTCGTAATGCCTGTTTTTGTTTTCGGAATTATTGCTCATTAACTGTCTCTCGGTAAAAAATATTCCTGTTTATTGTATAATAAACGACCGATTTTCACAATGTTTAATTCGGCACTTTTCAGAGTGATCCCCCTTTTACCAGATAATGATCCTGTCATCCGGCGCGGTGTACATCGCGTCCCCCTCACCTGCTCCGGTGGCATCCATGTACTCTCCAAACTGTTTTACCGTTGTATTTACTTTTAAGAATTCCAGGGGATATGTGAAATTGAGTCCTGCTATCTGCATACTGTTTTCCGTCATCAATACTCTGTTTGCAGCGGCATATGCCCTGAACAATTCCTTCGTGTCAAAGCCGTCTTTGTCTGCGATCTTTAAAACAGCCTGCATACCGGCTATCTCGGCGCATGCCTCAGATGCAACCCTTTCACCGTTGTAGGATGTATCATTTTTAAAAGGTCTGTATCCTGAATATACATCTGCCACTCTTTTTTTCATGTCAGCATAACGTGACATGTCATCATCACTCCACCAGGAAATATTCCGGCCTCTTTCATCATACAGGGACCCCTTCGCATCAATGGCATGATCCAGCTCATGGGCTATCAACATGCCAAGTCCGCCGTACTTTTCCTCTTTTGTCATGTCATAACGATAATAACCGCTGTCAATGATACCGGCAAAAACATTTATGGAATTCTGGGTGGTCCAGTACTCAACCACGGGCTTGGTCACATCCACCTCCCAAAGCTGAAGATCTCTGGTCTTCCCTTTCTTTTCAAGCATTTTATGCCTGTTGTGGTTTTCAATATCCAAAGCAGCTCCGGTAAGAGTACCTCCGTCCGCCACGGATCTAATCGAAAGGGCTGAAGTATCCTCAAACTTTTCGGGGTAAACCGCATTTACAACTATCGAATCAAGCTTTTTTAATGCCGTCTCCTTTGCTTCTGCCGAAAGTCGGTCTCCGGCAGAGATCAGTTCTTTATAGGATGATATCAGTTTATCGCAGATACCCTTAACGTCACTCTTAATGTCTGCCGTCATATATTTTTCGCAGTACAGTTTATCCAGAGAAACTGTAAGCTTATTCCTTATAAAATTATCGGCGTAGCTTTCCGTAACTCCCGTTTCATCGCCTGTGGATGCGCCGTAGCTTTCAAGCATTTTAAGAAAACTGTCTTTATCGGAAAGACCTATGTATTTCTGGATAACGGATACTGTGAGATAATCCTTCATCTGTTCGAGATGTTCCTGACTGTAATAGTCATTCATCCCCGCAAGCCATTCGGGCTCCAAAAGATAGTTTCTTTCCGAATCACCGAGACCGAAGGCTTTCATAATATCGTAAAGCGGAAAGGCCTTTGACTCTTCCCTGATCTGCTCTGCTGTTCTTTTGTTTTTAATGGATGAGGCGTACTCTGCAGACGACTTGAATTCCCTGGTCTTCTCAAAAGCAGCAACAGACTTTTCAAAATCCATGCAGCCTGACAATATGCTTTCCGCCTCCCCGGAAGAGCGCCCGGTTCTTTCAAGAACGTAAGAAACCTGTTTGCTTATACCGTCGTAAAGCATATCGCCGTAAGAAGTTCTTGAATGATATTCTGCAGCATCATTCAGACTCAGGGTGGTGGGTACTATCACAAAGCTATAGTACTCCGGCTCCTCGTAATCATAATCCGTATCAAAACCAACAAGGTTGATCCCTGCATCAAAGGCCTCCTCCGAAGAAAGAAATCCGCTCAGGGCTTCCAGGCTGTCGATCCCGGAGATCTTGTCGATCATATTCTCCATAAAACTTATACCTTCTTTACCCCTGCTGTCCCAGTCGGTATAAAGACCGTATAAGCCTTTTATAAGCTCTCCGTCATGGCCGGAAAGGCTTTCATCACTTATGATCTGAGATATCTTCTCTGATGCTGATTCTTCGGTATCAAAAGATACCCCCGCCGAATCTTTTCCTTCCGGCAGGGATGTGTCTTTCAGGTAACTGTAGTTTACGCTTAGGTACCAGTCATTCTTTTCATCATGGGCGGTATCATCCTTTACCATCCCGTATGTAATGGAATTAGTCCAAGGCTTTCCATAAACATTGGTTACTCTCCCGGATCCGTCAGTGGATGATACTTCTGTGGGATTCGGATTACCGATCAATGAACATCCCGTGAGAGCAAAAGATGTACACGCAACAATAAGGGTCGAAACTATTCCGACCTTAAATTTTTTCATATGTTCTCCTTAAGATCAA
>CACWUI010000137.1 GCA_902764045.1 uncultured Lachnospiraceae bacterium | reverse complement strand
AAATCCGATATATGGAAGATTGCGATATCTCTGATCATAATCAAGACCATAACCCACAACGAATTTGTCCGGGATTACAAATCCTGTATAATCTACTTCAAAATCATTTACCACACGACGATCCGGTTTGTCCAGCAGGGTACATACCGTAAGTGTCTTAGGATTACGGCTTTTAAAAAGGGACAGCAAACGGCTGAGTGTATGACCACTGTCCACAATATCCTCAACAACGATGACATTTTCGCCCTCAATGGACTGCTCCAAGTCCTTCTTTACATTGACTACACCGGATGAACGGGTCTCTGCTCCATAACTGGAAACAGACATAAAGTCCATGGTCATCGGGAGTGCAATTCTTTTTGCAAGCTCCGTGGTAAAGAAAATCGATCCTTTTAATATGCATACAAGATATACGGACTCTCCTGCAAAACGTTTGGTAATTTCTGCACCAATTTCTGCAATACGTTTATCCAGCTGTTCCTCTGTGAAATATCTTGTAAGTCCGTTTTTTAATTCATTCATAAGATCAACTCTCAATAGGCTCCCAATCTTTATACACAGGCTGGAAGCCTCTTTTTTTAACAGCTTCCGCCATTTCCTCAACGGAACGTGTATCGGTTATCTCAAATTGCCCGTCGCTTTTCACCTCATCACCGTGTCCTCCTACTTCGGTAATGGAGCCTGCGCTCATCTTTGTAACTCCCAGACCGATGAGCTTGTCACGCAGCCCCGCAGGCTCCCTGGTAGAAATTGTGATACCGAGCCTGGGCAAAAATATACGATATGCGAGCATTGCCTGGACCAGATCAATATCAGCCACGCTGCAAGCCGCATCAAATGCAGTCTCACCCTCATGCTCGCAGATCCTCGGGATGGACACGGCAATATCACTTCCCGGATAACTGTCCTGCAGGTACTTTGCATGAAGTCCCGTAAAAAAGGTGTCGCGTCTCCAATCATCAAGGCCCAAAAGGGCGCCGATATTGACAATATGATACCCGGCCCGACAGGCAAGTTCAGGGCTGTCCAGGCGCTTACGATAGTTTCCTTTTTCACCTATCGGATGAAGTCTCGGAAAAATATCCTCGTTGTATGTCTCCTGAAACATGGTAAAACCGTCCGCCCCTGCCTCGTAAAGCATGGCATACTCCTCTTCCTCAAGTGAATAGATCTCTATCGATACGGAATCCACGTATTTTTTAAGGATCTTAACGGCGTCCGCGATATATTCCGGCGGCGTGGCACGTCTGCTCTCCCCCGTAAGGATAATGATATGGCGTATCCCGCTTGCAGCAATTGCCCTTGCCTCCGTTTCAATCTCCTCCATTGAGAGAATGCCACGCTTAACGGGATTGTTGCGGTTAAAACCGCAGTAGATACAACCGTTGTCACAGATATTTGAAAGGTAAAGAGGAGTAAACAGGGTAATGGTCTTGCCGAAGTTCCTGAGAGTGAGAGCATTTGCTTCACGCGCCATGGCTTCCAAAACCTCCGGCTCCTGTGCCGCCGGGGACAAAAGAGTCAGGAAGTCCTCAGGGGTCTTTACGGGCGCGGCAATTGCACGAAGAACATCCTCATGTGTTGTTTTTGAAAAACTGTCTTTGAAATCCGTGCTTTTAAATTTTTTGTATATATCATAGAAACTCATAGTTATGTCCGTTAATAATCATTTGCAATAAATGATTGTTGTGTTTGCAAAAAATAATTCTATATGTTATCATTTAAGCAAGGAAAAGGTACTGCCATACTGGTATGGTTAGTCCTTTCTGGTTTTTGGTTTTAACCGCCAACCTTGTAAAGGTCTAGGCGGTTATTTTTTTGCCTTGGACTTGCCGAGAGCGTATCCCATACCGAAGCAACTAAGGCATATACTCAATATACCTATAAACGTGTCAATCGTCAGCATACGCATCCCTCCTTTCACATATTTATGCGTCAAGGAAAGGACTAACCGCCACCATGCATAGCAGCACCCAAACAATATGCTAAAGAACGAACATTCGAACAGTCAAGTATTTTATAGGTATAAAACATTATCGTAGAAATCCCGTCAGCGGCGTAGAACCTTCAGCTGTATTTTTCACCGCACCGGGTCCTGCCAGATAAGCGTTCCTTCCGGCTCTTACCGCCTCTCCGAAGGCCTTTGCCATAAGCACCGGATCCGATGCGGTGGCAATGGCTGTATTTACCAGCACTGCGGCAGCTCCCGCTTCCATGCACTCAGCCGCCTCTGACGGCTTACCTATCCCCGCGTCAACTACAACAGGGATGTCCAGTTCATTGCACATGATCTCCACCACCTCACGGGTCTTAAAGCCTTTGTTTGTTCCGATGGGAGCCCCGAAAGGCATAACGGATGCTGCGCCTGCGTCACGCATACGCCTTGCGGCGTACAGATCCGGAGTCATATAAGGCATAACGATAAAGCCATCCTTCACAAGAATCTCCGTGGCTTTCAGGGTCTCATCGTTATCCGGCAGCAAATATTTGTTATCGGAGATAACCTCGATCTTCACCCAGTCACCGCAGCCTGCAGCACGCCCCAGCCTTGCGATGCGCACCGCTTCATCGGCATTTCTTGCACCATGGGTGTTTGGCATAAGAATGCAGTCTTTTGGAATGTGCTTCGTTATATTGTCCGTGTCAGAATTAAAATCCACTCGGCGCATAGCCACCGTCACAATGCGGGCACCGCTTTCTTTAATACATTCGGGGATAAGAGAATCATCCCCGAATTTTCCCGTTCCCAGAAAAAGCCGGCTGTCTATCTCTATTCCGTTTATAGTTAAATTGTCGTTCATGTTCTTATCCTTTTTATACTAAGCCTGAGTTTTCGGAGCAAACTCTAAAAGTCAGCGGTGGCGTTTATGCCACTTGTTTCAGAGTTTGCGAAGCAAACTCTAAAAGTCGGTGGTGGCGTTTATGCCACTTGTTTCAGAGTTTGCGAAGCAAACTCTAAAAGTCGGTGGTGGCGTTTATGCCACCGACTTTTTATCCGCCTCCCACAAATCTCAGGATTTCCACCACACTGCCGTCATGAAGCTCGCAGGTTGTGAATTCATCCGGCTTCAATATAACCTCATCCACCTCAGCAACTATCGTTTCAGGGTCAATGTCTTTTTCATTAAGAATATCAAGCAGTGTCGAGCCATCCCGGCACTCCGTTTCTTCACCGTTTAATCTGATCAGCATTTCTTTCTCCCATCTTATAAAAGTGGTTAAGGGGACCTCTCCCCTTACCTATATCCAGACCGTCTTTAATAGCTCCCGTAACATATATCTTAGCCCGGTGCACGGCAGTTTTCATATTCATACCGTTTGCAAGACCTGCAGCGATGGCGCTTGAAAGAGTACAACCGGTACCGTGAGTGTTTTTATTATCTATACGATGTGAAGAAAAACAAAGCGGTTTT
>CACWUI010000136.1 GCA_902764045.1 uncultured Lachnospiraceae bacterium | reverse complement strand
AGTTGAGAAACTGATAAAAAGCATAAATCCCGGAGCCGAGGTAATAACGGATCATTATTCGCGCAAAGAAGATCCATTTTTTGAGGAGCTTTTAAACACGGAATATGAAAGGGAAGTTCAACAAAAAACAGAGGAGCAGGCTGATCTTCCCGAGAATTTTTCTCTTGAAGGAATAAGCTTTAAATCCCACGGACATCTAATAAGCTTTATGGAGGATCTGGTACGGGGAGAGTTTGGGGACATAATACGAGCAAAGGGACATGTCACCATAAACGGTGAAACCTTAAGATTTGAGATGTCAGACAGGACTTATCATATCACCGGAAGCAGCGCGGATGCCAGGCCCTCAGCCGCATTCATCGGACACTGTATACGCCGTCAGGAGCTCAGACGAAAGCTTTTTGAGGTGAACAACGCAGCACGCAATGTGATAAAAAAAGATCTTTCAGCGGTTTTAAAACCTTCTCCCTTATGGTAAAATAACCTGAATAGACGTAAACGAAGGAGACGATATGCGGATAGGTACAGGATACGATGTTCACAGGCTGGGACCGGACAGGGACCTTATTATCGGCGGGGTGACGATCCCTTACGAATACGGTCTTATAGGGCATTCCGATGCGGACGTATTGCTTCATGCCATAACGGATGCCATTTTGGGAGCGGCTGCCATGGGAGATATAGGCAAGCTGTTTCCCGATACGGACGATGCGTATAAAGGCGCCGATTCTCTGAAGCTTTTGGAAAAGGCTTACGAAGAGGTTCAAAAGTCCGGTTTTTCCGTGGCCAATGTAGATGCCACCATTATCGCCCAGGCACCGAAGATGCGCCCCTTCATTGATGAGATGAGGGCAAACATCGCAGGGGCGTTGGGCTTAAATGTGAACCGTGTAAATGTTAAAGCTACCACCGAAGAGGGGCTGGGCTTTACGGGAAAAGGCGAAGGGATATCCGCCCAGGCTGTCTGCCTTCTTGCAGAATAAAAAAGGACAAAAGGTTATGGAAAAGGTTTCATTTAATGATTATATCGAGCAGCAGTATGAACTTATAAAAAAGCGTGATCCTGCCATTAAGACCATAAAAGAGGTTAAGCTTTACCCCAGTTTTTGGGCGGTGTGGGAGTACATGAAGGCTCACGAGTTGTTTCTGCAGGGAAAGTTTTATGAGGCGCGTAAGATTTCCTAGCAGGCGGCAAGGGACACGGGTATAGAGATCCATCCCGGAGCTGCCATAGGAGAGAATTTCTTTGTGGATCACGGTCACGGTGTGGTCATCGGCGAGACCACCATTATCGGCGACAATGTTACCCTGTACCAGCAGGTTACCCTGGGAGGAACAGGTAAGGAGCATGGTAAAAGACACCCCACGGTGGGGAATAACGTGCTTATCGGCGCCGGAGCAAAGGTGCTCGGCTCCATTACCATCGGAGACAATGTAAAGGTGGGAGCGGGAAGCGTGGTGATCACCGACGTTCCTTCAAATACCACTGTAGTAGGCGTCCCCGGACGCATTGTTCGCATGGATAATGTAAAGGTTGAGATAGAAGACCTTGACCAGGTGGATATTCCGGATCCCATCTCAGTGGATATCATGGCTCTCAAAAAAGAGCATGCAGATATGCGCGAATGCCTTACAAAACTTGAAAAGCTTTTAAAAAAGGAATCTGACAAATGAAAATATACAACACCCTGACAGGTAAAAAGGAAGAATTTGTGCCTCTTGAAGAGGGCAAGGTAAAGATATACGTCTGCGGTCCCACGGTTTATAACCTTATACATATCGGCAATGCGCGTCCCATGGTCATCTTTGATACCGTGAGACGTTACTTTGCATACAAAGGCTACGATGTGACATATGTGTCCAATTTTACGGATATAGATGATAAGATCATAAAAAAGGCAAATGAGGACGGGGCTGATGCCGCAGAGGTTGCTACTCATTTTATAGAGGAATGCAACAGGGATATGGACGGTCTTGGTATCGGAAAGGACATGGTACATCCCCTGGCAACCCAGGTCATTCCCGAAATGATAGACATGATCCAAACTCTTATTGACAAGGGCTATGCATACGAGTCAAACGGTACGGTTTATTATCGTGTCAGAAAGTTCAAGTGCTACGGCAAACTCTCCGGGAAAAATATAGACGACTTAGAGGCCGGGCATCGTGATATCAAGGTGGCAGGAGAGGAAAACAAGGAGGATAATCTTGATTTTGTTCTCTGGAAGCCCAAAAAGGAAGGCGAGCCGGCCTGGCCCTCACCATGGAGTGACGGTCGTCCCGGATGGCATATTGAATGTTCCGTTATGGCAAAAAAATACCTGGGAGACAGCATAGATATTCATGCCGGTGGTGAGGATCTGATCTTCCCTCATCATGAAAATGAGATAGCCCAGTCAGAGGCGGCAAACGGTGTGCCTTTTGCCAAATATTGGATGCATAACGGATTCCTTCGCATAGTCAATAAAGAGGGTGAGTTTGAGAAGATGTCAAAGTCTCTCGGCAATTTCCTTACGGTTCGTGATGTAAGTGAAAAGTATCCCCTTGAGGTGTTGAGATTTTTCATGCTGGGAGCCCATTACCGCAATCCCATAAATTTCAGCGATGAGCTTATGGAGTCGGCGGCAAACGGATTGGACAGGATAAAGACCTGCCTGACAAAGCTTGAGGAATTAAAGGAAAAAACGGCAGGATCTGCTTCCGATGATGAGAAGAAGAATTTAGAAGAAGCTGATGCCTTCAGATCAAGATTTGAAGAGGCCATGGATGATGATTTTAATACGGCAGATGCCGTTGCGGCCGTGTTTGATCTTGTCAAATTTATCAATACCAATACGGATGACAGTTCTTCCAAAGAATATGCGGACAGTCTGTATGAAATCCTGTGCTCTCTTATAGGTGTGCTGGGGCTCAGCACAAGTACCGGTTCCGGCGAACTTCTGGATGAAGAAATAGAAGGACTGATAAATGAGCGAAATGAAGCAAGAAAAAATAAGGACTTTGCAAGAGCAGACGAGATAAGAGATCTGCTTATTGATAAAGGTATCATTCTTGAGGATACCCGTGACGGAGTAAGATGGAAAAGAAGATAAATGATACATTTGCCGGGGCTGTTGTGGATTCCCTTCTTAACGGGATTGATAAAAACAAGGACCCCGGCCTTATACCGGCTCTTTTACTTGCATATTTAGGAGATAGTGTCTTTGATCTGGCTGTCAGGACCATGTTTATAAAAAAAGGGAACCGTCAGGTAAATAAGATAAATAATGACGTGACCGCCTATGTAAGCGCGTCTGCCCAGGCGAAGATTGCAGATGCGCTAAAAGGTTCTTTCACAAAGGAAGAAGCCGCCATTTATCAAAGAGGACGTAATGCCAAGCCCAAAACCATAGCTAAAAATGCCTCACAGAATGAGTATCATAAAGCGACGGGCTTT
>CACWUI010000135.1 GCA_902764045.1 uncultured Lachnospiraceae bacterium | reverse complement strand
AGCTCCGTCTTAGTTGTAGAAACTTCGCTTGCCAAGTTTCTTCAAAAAGGCGATCAAGTCGATGACAGAAAAAACAGTTCATGACATATTTACAAAGAACGACTATTCAGATGCATCTGTCATGAAATAGATCACCTGGACGGGATTTTGTTTACCGATAAAATGGTAGAGTTTTAAAGCCGGACAAGATCAAAAAAAGAGCCATCGCGTAAATGCGATAGCTCTTACTTTTTTTAGGAAAGAAGCTCAAGCACCTTGCTCTTAGGGATAAATCCCACAGATGTGTTCTTTACCTCTCCCTTTTGGAAAACGAGAAGAGCGGGGATACTCTTTATGCCGAACTTAATGGCAAGATCCCTGTGCTCATCCACGTCAACCTTTGCGATCTTTACATTTTCATTTTCGTCGGCTACCTTTTCAAGTACAGGCATAAGTGCCGTACAGGAGCCGCACCATGTTGCAAAGAAATCAACTATGACCGGTTCATCTGACTGGATAAATGAATCGAATTCTTCTTCGTTTAACTTTTGGAGTTCCATTTCCGCCCCTCCTTCATCTATCAGATGTCGCAGCTGTTAAATCCGGGCTTGCAGTCCTTCTCGCCGTCTTTCTTTTCTTCGGCATCACATGCCTGATCCTCAGCCTTAGCCTCTTCCTCACCTGCTATTGAGCAGCTGTTGAAGCCCTGCTTGCATTCTTTTTCTGCATTGGGATCATCAGGCTGTGTGTTCTTTTCGTTGATAGAATCATCAGTTATATCACAGCTGTTGTAACCGGGTTTACAATCTTTCTTTTCTTCTTCACTCATAATAATTAACCTCCTAAAAATGCTGTATGTTTACTGTACTAAATCTATTATAATACAAAACCGGATTAAATAACAGTAATATTTCTTAAAACAGATAATCGGATATGCGCTTTTGTGTAATTATTTGAGCTTTTTTACAAAAAGTTTATAAAACACCACGCATTTCCTTCGCAGCCTCAGTCAGATGTGACAGACTTTCGTAAGTTTCCTCCCACCCGCGGGTCTTAAGTCCGCAGTCGGGATTTACCCATACCTGTTTTGGGTCGATCTTTTGTATTATTTTTTTTATAAGTTCTTTTATCTCTTCGGTTCCCGGAACTCTGGGGGAGTGGATGTCATATACGCCGGGGCCTGCCTGCGTTTCAAAGCCTGCCTTCTGCAGATCATCAAGTATAGCCATAGATGATCGTGAGGCTTCAAATGAGATCACATCCGCATCCATATTGTCTATATCTTTTATGATATCCCCGAACTCGCTGTAGCACATATGCGTATGTATCTGGGTCTCGGGCTTTACGCTGCTGTGGCACAGGCGGAACGCAGGGATAGCCCAGTCAAGATAATCGCTGTACCGGTCAGCCTTCCTTAAAGGCAGCTTCTCCCGGAGAGCCGCCTCGTCGATCTGGATAACTTTTATTCCTTCCGCTTCAAGTTCAAGAACCTCGTCTTTAAGTGCAAGCGCTATCTGCATGGCGATCTCCCTGCGGCTTATATCCTCACGGGGGAAGGACCAGTTCAGTATTGTGACAGGTCCCGTAAGCATTCCCTTGACCGGCTTCTCGGTCAGTGACTGGGCATACTTTATATATTTAACCGTCATGGGACCCTTGCGGCTTACATCACCAAAGATAATAGGGGGCTTTACGCAACGGGTACCGTAGGACTGTACCCAGGCATTCTGTGTAAACACAAAGCCCTCAAGGCATTCTCCGAAGAATTCCACCATATCGTTCCTTTCAAACTCACCGTGAACAAGTACATCAAGGTCCAGTTCCTGCTGCTTATTTATGCAGTCCTCAATATAAGAGAAGATATTTTTGTTATATGTTTCTTCATCGATGATGCCTTTTTTGAATTCGCTCCTGTTTCGTTTTACCCCGGCTGTCTGGGGGAAAGAGCCGATGGTGGTGGTGGGAAGAATGGGAAGTTTCAAAGCTTCTTTTTGGATAGAAGCCCTTTCTGCACGGACCGGTCTTCTTGTGAAATCGCTTTCATTCAGTCTGCTTACCGCATCCTGAACAGCCTTATCCTCAAATGCGCGTTTGCCTTCGAATTCATCCGTATTTGCTTTAAATAATGATTCACCCTGATAATCAAGTGCATCGCCAAGTACTGCCAGTTCTTTTAACTCGTTTAATTTTTCAACGGCAAATGCAAAATGACGGAGTATCTCATCACTGATACCGGTCTCTCCATCTGTTGTAAAAGGAGAAAGAAGAAGAGAGCAGGAAGTTGAGATGATCACTTCGTCAGCTGCCTGTTTCAGTCTGCCGATCATTTCAAGGGATTCACCGTAATTATTCTTCCATATGTTCTTACCGTTCACTACGCCGGCAAAAAGGATTTTTCCTTTAGGAAAGCCATGCTTTGCGATCAGAGAAAGGTTTTCTTTTCCTTCGATAAGATCAAGACCTATCCCGTCAAAGTCAAGTCTTGTTATCTCTTCATAGCAGTCACGTATATCACCGAAATATGTCTGTAAAAGAATTTTCAGATTTCCTTTGCTGGTAAGCAGTTCTTTGTACAGGCCGGTGAAAAGCGCGATGTCTTCGGATGTAAGGTCGCATACGAGATAAGGCTCCTCGATCTGAATCCACTCCGCTTTTAAACGGTTGAACTTATCAAGCATTTCACAGTAAGCTTTTAAGACTGCGTCTTTAAGATCACTGATTTTTTTTTCGCCGGTAAATCTTGCCAGCTTAAGGAATGTGAAGGGACCGATGATGACCGGCTTGGTGTCAAATCCGGCTTCCTTTGCTTCAGTGTATTCATCAAAGGGCTTAGTGCCGGTAAGCTTTATTTCCGTTTCGTCCCCGATCTCGGGGACGATATAGTGATAGTTGGTGTTAAACCATTTTTTCATGGCAAGAGCCTTTACATCTCCCATAGCTCCCTGATAACCACGAGCCATTGCAAAGTAAGTATCCAGTTCAGAAAGACCAAGCTTCTTATAACGCTTCGGTACAATTCCAAATATGACCGCTGTATCCAGCATAATATCATAATAAGAAAAATCATTGCTGGATATATAATCTATGCCTGCTTCTTTTTGTTTCAGCCAATGCGTGCTACGCAAAGACTTCGCCGTATCCTTAAGCTCCTCTGTCGTAATCTCTTTTCTAAAATATTTCTCAGAAGCAAACTTTAATTCCCTTAAAGCTCCGACTCTGGGAAAGCCAATCACTGATGTCTGCATAATGTCCTCCTAATCCTGAATAATAATTTCTTGTTTTTTATTATAATTTGTATCTGATTTCTTGTATAATATATAAAAAAGTAGGCTATCCATAGTTTTAAACTATGGTCAGCCCACCTAGGTTAGTGGAGTTTCCTGATATGTTCTTTTACAACATTTTCGACATCACACAGCATTTCTCCATTTTTACCTAATTCATTAAATCTACCCCTTCGCTCCAGCTTTTTTCCTGGTAAGTCTGACTT
>CACWUI010000134.1 GCA_902764045.1 uncultured Lachnospiraceae bacterium | reverse complement strand
AAAGAGAGAAATGAGACATTTACATATACTATCAGCCAGAAAATTCCTTTAGGGGCTACTAAGGTGACCTTTACCGATACCCTTGAGGATGCATTGGAGATACTGGGATACGGTCATGACGGTAATGCTTATTATAAAACGGATATCGACGGACAGACCATTACTATCTCCACAGAGAATGCTACGGCTGACAGAGGACAGGTTGTTACATTTACTGTTCAGGCGGCTATAAAGGAAAGCTATACCGATGATATGCTTATCGAAAAGTACGGTACGGCGAAGAGGATTCCAAACGTGGCTACGGTAACTATAAACGGTCAGTCCAAGATTACAAATGAGGTAGAAGTTACGCCTCCCGATAGTGGAGAGCAACATAAGCCGGATACCGATACAAAGAGGAAATCAGAGTCCTCGGATGATAAAAAGGATGCGGTAGATAATAAAAACACGGACAGACAGTCAAGAGGACGTAAGATATATTATAAGGCGTCATCCTCCAAAGTATCATCCCCTGCAACAGGTGATACCGATCCGACACCGGCGTTTGTTGTACTGGCAGCGGCTGCAGTAGCAGGCATGGTAACGGTTGTGGCTGTACGCAGGAGAAAGAAATACTGAAAATCCTGAGGCAGGCATAGGCACCTGCCTCTTTTTTTCAAGTCAGGGAGACGGTATCTGGGAAGCTATTACCTGAGCGAAACCGTGAAGGTGGAGGACAGCAGGCTGGATATTCCAAAGCCCGGAAAGAAGACGGAATCAGAGGATCCGGCAGATGATCCGAATATCACGGGAGGATATTTGCTTTCCGTATATTCTCCCTTGCAAGATGAGGATGAATCGGAAAGCACCGTATTTTAAACCACAGCCGGGGTAATGCTTATAAATTCCACTCCGGATTTTGAAAGCGAAGAACTTACCCCCGGTCAGACAAAGCAAAGAAACTTACACAGAAAACAAAGTTTCGCATATTGAACATCGGACACTATCATTTGGCGGCGGTTAGTCCTTTCGGTGTAACCCGTGAACCTGTAACACCGGTTCAAACCGGAATACATCATAAGGAGGACTATGCTTATGTACTTGAGTGTAGATACACTGCTTAGCATCATCAGCGTATGCTTTGGTGCCTTCAGCATTGGATATGCTCTGGGTGGCAGAGCAAAAAAATAACCGCCTAGTTCCTGGGAAGATTTAGGCAGCTATGCTAAAAACTTTTCCGAAAGGACTAACCAAGTCAAATGGTAGTGTCTTTCTTTATGCAGATTATAACAAAGGTATTTTATAAAAGCAAATTATTTTGTGTTGTTAATTGAATTATTTGCAGAAAAAAGACATAATCAAGGGATTTATTGATTGTATAATACTATGCCTTTTGGTATATTTAAAAGTAAGGATATAAATAAATTTCATTGATTTTTTTGATAGGTTCAGGATAAAGCGGTGCGGAGCTTGATAAAGACGGTATGCCACCCTTTGCGGCCCTTACCATGGTATATGGGGATATCACCCTTAAAGCCCGCTGGAAGAAGGCGGAGGATCAAACTCCTTCCGATAACGGTAACAGCACGCCGACCGTAACCCCGGCCGCAAACAGATCCGGCGCAGTTTCCTCTGCGGCAACAGGTGACTCTTCGCCCGTGCCCGCTTTTATTGCCCTGGCATCAGCGGCGGCTGCAGGGGTAGTGGGAGTGACGGTTTCACGCAGGAAAAAGAAAAACTGATAAAACTGCCGGGTATTTCTGTTTCCGGTCTCATTGTTTGGAGTATAATGAATCATAAGAAATATGTTTTTTTTAAAATAAAGAGTTTAAAGGAGAACAGATCATGAGAAAAAAAGCTTTGATAACAGGCGGTGAATACGGTATGGGGCGTGGCATAGGTCTTGTTCTTGCTGAAGAAGGCTACGATATAGCATTCTCATATTTTCCCGGCTTTCAGAATGATGAAAAGGCGGTAGAGACCACAAAAAAACTTCTTGCGGAAAAAGGAGCGGATTCATGGGCGTTTTCCGCAGACCTTTCGAAAAAAGAAACACCTAAGCTTCTTTTTGACCGGGTCATAGCAGAGACAGGCGGCATAGACCTTCTGGTAAATAATGCCGGCGTAAATAAACCGCTTCCGATACAGGATCTCACGGAGGATAATTTCGACTATCTTGTGACCCTTGACTTCCGTTCTTATGTGATGCTTATGCATTATGCTTCACGATACATGATAGATAACGGCATAAAGGGCAATATCATAAGCATCACATCATCCCGCGGTCAGAGGGCATATCCGAATGCAGGACTCTACTGCGGCATGAAAGCCGGCTTGATTAAAATGGCAGAGGCATTCGCGCTCGATCTCTCATCTTATGGAATCAGAGTAAATACTGTTGCACCGGGAGCCGTGCGCATCAGGACCAAGGAGGAACTCCTGGATATGGATGGCGGCGGTGAGACGGACTACTTCTGGAGAGAGGAATTCCTGGGCAACCCGGACGCTGTAGAGGAGGACTTCTGGGATGTGCTAGGACCTAAGATTCCGCTCGGAAGGGCGGGACTGCCGGAGGATATAGGTAGAGCGGTGGCTTTCTTATGTTCAGATAAGGCATCGTATATAACAGGAGAGACCATAAGAGTCGATGGCGGACTTATCCTGCCTGGTATGCCGGAAGACCCTGACCTGCCGGGCGCCGGATGGAAATAGAAAAGAATGGAAAAACTTATCACGGTAATCACACCTTCATATAACACGCCGAAAGAATTGTTTAAAGTGGCATTTGACTCGATGATGGCTCAGGAATTATCCAAAGAGCAGATCGAGTGGATTATCGTGGTTCATAATTCAACAGAGGAACACCTTGCCGATGTGAAGAGCATGGCAGATGACAACGATTTCATCCGAGTGTTTGAACTTCACAATGACAAACGCACGGCTTCAAGTCCGAGAAACTACGGACTCGGATTTGCGACGGGCAAATATCTGACATTCCTGGACGCTGACGATGAACTCACGCCGGAGTGCCTTGGGACCATCGTAGCCGGCATGGAGGAATCAGGAGCCCAGGTCGGGAAATATCGCTCTGAGAAGAGAGAAGAGGATGATGAGATTATAAGCTTCCTGGACAACCGCGTACGCTTCGACCAGACCAAGCCACTCATAACCATCAAGAGAGATGACAAGGACATGAGCAAACTCATGACCATGGCAAACATGATGATGAGCTGCCAGGTTGTCGACAGGACTTACCTCGAGGAGCATAACATAAGGTTCCGCGAGGATGTAAGGATATATGAAGATGTGGTGTTCAACCTCGAATGCCTGAAAGATGCAGAGACTGTGGCAGTGTTCCCGCAGCTCATAGGGTACATATATTTTATGAGGCACGGCTCGACCATGCAGGAACTGAAAATCCCGACGGCAGAGGAAGTTCTGAGCGTGTGCAGGGACGTGGCTATTCAGCTTCAGATAGGTCTGGATGCGGGGCT
>CACWUI010000133.1 GCA_902764045.1 uncultured Lachnospiraceae bacterium | reverse complement strand
CAGTTACGAAATACCACACAGCAAAAAACAATTGCTGAAATAACCCTTATAAAGCTTACAAGACCAAGCGTTAAAGAGGAAAATGCCGAACCTGCATCACTCCAAAGGATCAAAGCTCTTGAGCAGCAGATGGCAGTCCTTTCTTCAGGGTTTGAAGAAATAAAACAAAAGGGTGTACAGGTTATGGCTCCCGAAGCAGGCAATGTTCAGACAGTGGAAGATCAGGACGAAAAAGAGCAAAAGAAAGAAAAACTTGAAAAACTGGTAAAGGCAATGCCGGAGGATCTGAAAAAGATCGTGGAAATGTGGGATATCCTTGCACCGGAATTCGGTGAGAAGATCGCGTTTCCCCCTGTTTTTAACAGATCAGTCGTGACACTGACGGAAGACGGAAGTGCTTTAAAAATTATTGTGACACAGCCTTACTGTTATGGTACACTCTTAAAAGAAAGTCTCGACGGTTCGGGAAAGACCAACAGAGAACTGTTTGATGAGTTTATTACCGAAAGAACCGGAGGTCTTGAGGTACCTGTCGTTATAGAAGAGGCTGACGGGGCGACTATAGATCCCGATATTGATATACGTAGTCAGGTAACCATGGAAATAGAACCGGACAAAAGAAAGGAAGATGTATAATTATGGCAAAAGGACGCGGAGGATTTGGCGGCGGAATGCCCGGAAACATGAACCAGCTGATGAAGCAGGCACAGAAGATGCAGGCTCAGCTGGAGGAGCAGCAGGCAGAGATAGAGGCGATGGAGTTTGAAGCATCAGCAGGAGGCGGTGTAGTGACCGTTGCGGTAAACGGAAAGAAACAGCTTACCAAAGTTGAGATAGACCCTGATGCAGTGGATCCGGAAGATGTGGAGATGCTCCAGGATCTTATACTTGCAGCGGTAAATGAAGCTCTAAACAGCTGTGAACAGGAGACAAAAGCCAAGATGTCAGCCATTACCGGCGGGATCGGCGGAGGATTATTCTGATGGATATTTACAGCCGGTATATCAAAAGACTTACTCAGGAGCTGGCAGGATTGCCGGGCGTTGGAGCCAAAAGCGCACAGCGCCTGGCTTTTTATATTGTGAATATGCCCAAAGAAAAGGTTTTATCCCTGTCCGAAGCCATATTGGAGGCAAAAGAAAACACCACATACTGCAGGGAATGTCTCTGCCTTACTGACAGCGAGACATGTCCCGTATGTTCCGACTTAAAAAGAGACCATTCCACGATCATGGTGGTGGAGGAGACAAGGGATATGATGGCATATGAGAAAACCTGCAAATATGAGGGGGTTTATCATGTGCTCCACGGCAGCATAAGTCCCATGTCAGGCATAGGCCCTGAAGATATAAAGCTTAAAGAACTTATGAAGAGGCTTTCGGAGGAAGAAATAAACGAGGTGATAGTGGCCACGAACTCAAGTCTTGAGGGAGAGACTACAGCCATGTATATAAGCAAGCTGATAAAGCCTACGGGAATAAAGGTGACCAGAATAGCAAGCGGAGTGCCCGTTGGAGGTGATCTGGAATATATAGACGAGATCACGCTTTTAAGAGCTCTTGAAGGCAGAACGGACCTGTGATCATATTTGAACAAGGCTTTGCTTTGTGTTACACTGAACGATAATGTTAACTTGTAAAATACACGATAAAAAGGGGCGTTTAAGGTGGATAAATACGAGACCGGTTTACGGATTAAAGAAATACGAAATTTATACAAGGCTGATGATTTTGTGTCAGCTGCACAGCTTGCAAAGGACATCGACTGGCCCAGAGTGAAAAACTGGGATGCCCTGGCCATGATGATAGACGTCTATGAGCAGACGGGGGATATTGATGGTGCGAGAGATATGGCGGTTCTGGCTTATAACCGAAACCTGGGCGGAAAGAAGCTGGTTTACAGACTTACGGATATACTTATCAAGCAGGGGGAGCTGGATGATGCAAAGGAGTTATATAAAGAGTACTGCAGCCTTGCAAGAAATTCGGCTGACAGACATATCCTGAATTATCATATACTCCGTGCGGAAAAAGCCCCGGACTCGGAACTTATAACCGCTCTTGAAAATTTCAGGGACGGTGAGGTGGACGAAATGTACATGTACAGACTGGCCCAGCTCTATGCAAAAAACGGTGATACCGACAAGTGTATCAATACATGTGATGACATAGCCCTTTGGTTTAAAGACGGAGAGTATGCCCAGGGCGCCGTTAAGCTTAAGAAGAGAGTAGGGGGAGCCCTTACCCCGGCTCAGGAGGAATTGTTCGAGAAAGCCAAGGTTCATGAGGAGGAATTATCAAAAACCCAGCAGATCACCTTTGCAGATCAGCTCGAGTTGAATGAAGAAAGAAACGAAATAGAGTTCGAAGAAGAAGCACCGGAGGCTGTGACAAAGGAGCCGTCCGGTGTGAAAGCCGTAGCAGTGGCTAAAACCGCGGAAGCAACGGGTGTTTTTTCATCACTTATCAAAAAGGCCTTCGGAACTGACGGAGAACCTGAAGATACAGAAGAAACAAAAGAAACCGGAGTTGAAGATAAGACAGCATCTGTTGGGGAAAATGCTGCGGTGGAAAAGGCGGCGGAAGAAAAAGATGATTCCATCGAAAATATTCTTGCGGATATTTTAAATACCGATAAAAATGCGGAAGAGGTAAAGGCGGAAGAAGTGAAGACCGAAGATAAAAAAATTGATGAAAACACAAAAGAAGAAATTCCCTGGAACTTTAATACCGATGAAGAGGCAGTGGGACCGGAGATCGTAATGGCGGTAGAAACCGCGATCCCCGATGTTTCTGAAGCAAAGCCTGAAAAAAGCGAAAAGCCTGAGGCTGCAGCGGACCCTGAAAAGGAAGCAGAGCCGGCAGCTGCTGTCGGAGAAGAAAAACTTAAGGATAAAGAAGATCCCGAGGACAGGATCATTCGTGAAAGCCTTACCATGGGCGTAATGGAGATCATGAATGAGGAAAGCGCCCTCAAAGGACAGGGGGTTGTTGACGAGGAAGAGCAGATAGAAGGTCAGTTGAATATGGAAGACTGGCTTAATGAAGTAAGAGAGCAAAAGTACGGCAAGCAGAATACGAAAGAATATTCCAGACGTGAGCTTGAGCGTATGCTTGATGAAAAGGATGAAAAGAGTAAAGCATATGATAAGCTCATGGAAGAGCAAAAACGCCTGGCCAGTGAGGAGGGTAAGCCTTTTGATGAGGAAGGCGCAAAGCGTAAGGTTGAACTGCAGATGATGAGTGATGCTGCAAGAAATGACCTTGCCATCCGTACCGGAAAAGCAACAGCCAGGCTTGAGACGGAAAACAAATATCATCACGGCGGAAAGAGTACGGATGAGAAGATCCTTAATATCATGATGGATTCCGTACAGGAAGAGGTTAAAAAAGGGAATATCAAAGAGTCTCCTGAGGAAAGGTGGAAGCGTTTCGAGACGGCTGTTGCGGGAGCAGCGGCTACCCCGGAAAGTGCAAAAATAGATTCCCGAAGAAGTCGTGGGTACGGCTTCTGTTCTGGTAAGTTTCCTTACAGGAAATTATGATCCCGGAACCGTAAAGAAAAACGATGGTATACCGTCTGTTCTTACGGGAGGACAGATAAAGGTAGACGAGCCGGAGACAGAGGCGGCTGTAAAAACTGAAGAGCCTGTACCCGATGCCGTGGATCAAAAGGAAGAACCTAAAGAGGAAAAACCTTTTGAAGAGGAACCGGAATATCAGAGTGTACACAAGAGAAATAAAACCCAGGAGATAACACCTGAGGAAATACAGGCGGAACTTGAGGGAGAAGAGTCTGCCGTTGCGGAGAGGATCATTGCTGCCGATGTTGCAGCTGATGCCATCCTGCAAAGAATAACAGGTAAAGTTCCCGTTATCACTCCTGAAATGGAAAAAGAAATGGGTATGACACCCAAAGAAGAAAAAAAGAGTGATGAGAAGGTTTCCGCACCCATGGAGGAGATCGAAAAGAACATAGAGACCGAGGTTGAGAAAAATATAAGTATTCCTGAAGACAATTTCTCTGATACGGCTCACATTGACAAGAAAACCCTCCGAGAGATCATTGAGGCAACTCCCGAAGAGGATGTAAAAGAAGAGGAGATAGTAAAAGAAAGCACCAAGGTATTCGGTGAAGACGGAACGCGTAATACCGAAAAACTGGAAGAAGTATTAAAGTCAACTTCTCTTCCGGATGGCAAACGGGACAAGGTACTGGCACTGTTTGAAGAATACTATGACTTCCCCGAGATCAATACCAAGGTTGAAGAGATAATAGGGGCATTTCCGGGGGAATCGTCACGTACCGATATAGGAAATATTATCATTACCGACAACGGTGATATGGATATGACTACTCTGGCGAAGGATATAGCCAAAGCTTTCGCTATGATAAGTCCCGATAAAAAATATAAGCTTGTAAAAACATCAGGTAAAGCCATAAACGGAGGCGGTTTGGCCAAGGTTGTCTCAAAGCTGAACGGTTCGGTGCTTGTTATAGAAGAGGCTTCGGTTATTGAACCCGAAACATCTAAAGAGCTTTTGGAGTACATGAAGTCCGATACTTCAGGAACCTGCGTGATCATGGAAGACACCGTGGAAAGAATGAATGAGTTTGTCAGTGTAAACAAAGAGCTCTCAAGAGCGTTTAATCACAGGATCGACATGAGGGATTATACGGCCGAAGAACTTGTGGAAATAGCTAAAGAGCTTGCGGGAAGAAGAGGATATATCATAGATGAAGACGGAAGACTTGCGCTGTTTATGATAGTAAAGGAGATCAATTCCGGAAAAGACCCTCTTACACTGGACGAGCTTGACGATATCATCGCAGATGCGGCAAAGAGATCCAAAAAACGTATGAAGAAAAACAAGGAGCCGGGAGAGCCCACCATTACAAACAGTGATTTCAGATAAGAGTCACA
>CACWUI010000132.1 GCA_902764045.1 uncultured Lachnospiraceae bacterium | reverse complement strand
AGTATTAAATAATAAAAAGCGGAGATTATATATAAATGAATTATTCTGAAAGAGGTTCCCGCGGGAAATTTGTTCCTCTTAGAGTTGCACTTGCGATAGTAACATGCGCCATGATCGCGCTGGCCTTTATCTTTTTCTTTATGATGAACGGTCAGCAGATCTTCCCTTTCAAGTATTTGCCTTTTTACATTATAGGCTTTGCCGGGATCACGGCTTTGAGCATGCTTGCATTTAAAAATAAATGGGGAAGCGTGGTCATGCTTTTGATCACGGCCATAGTGTCCGGTGCTCTCGTTTACGGTATCAATTTTTCAGATAAAGTAGGCAAGCTTATAAACAGGGTTTCTGCCGAGGAGACCGTTAATATTACCACCATGCAGGTTGCCGTGCTCAAGGACAGCAGCATTCAGTCCATAGAAGATCTTACGGGAGAGAGACTTTCATTTTCATCCACCATGGATCCCCAGCAGCTTGAGAAGATGAAATCGGATATTGATTCCAAGGTTGTGGGAGTATCTTACAATCAGGAAACGGGAATGACAGGTCTTGCCAAGTCTCTTCTTGAGGGTAAGGTTTCCGCTATTATCATGAACAGCGAGTATCCCAAGATGATATCCGAGATCGAAGGTTATGAGGGATTTTCCGATAAGATACGTATAATTTACTCCGTTGATGTTGAGACCATAGTTAAAAAGGATCCCGAAAAGGTATCCGATGTGGACGTGTTTACTCTTTATCTCAGCGGTATTGATACTTTCGGTGACGTTATGCAGACCAGCCGGAGCGACGTAAACGTACTTGCAGTGGTAAACCTCAAGAGCAAGCACATTCTTCTTATTAACACACCCAGAGATTATTATGTTCCCCTTCCCAACAGTGACGGGGTCCAGGATAAGCTTACGCATGCGGCTATCTACGGCGTTGAGAATTCCATGGGAACCCTGGAGATGCTTTATGACACAAAGGTTGATTATTACCTGCGTATGAATTTCTCCGGCTTTGAAAAGATAATCGATACCATAGGCGGTATTGATGTAAAGTCGGATTATGAGTTTACCTCGACGCTGAATCCGGAATATACCTATGAAGAGGGTATGAACCATTTGAACGGTGAGGCGGCGCTTTTCTTTGCCAGAGAGCGTCACGCATTTATCGAAGGAGATAACCAGCGTGGAAAGGATCACATGGCCATTATTGAGGCTGTTGTAAAGAAGCTTACGTCTTCTCCCGAGATACTTACCAATTACCAGAACATATTCGGAACTCTGGCGGATTCCTTCCAGACATCCATGCCTGAGGATCTTATAAAGAAACTTATTAACATGGAGATATCCGGTTCTGACGAGTGGAAGATAGATTCTTATGCGGTTGAGGGTGAAGGCGAAAAGCGAACATCTTTCTCAGAGCCCTTCAGTTATCTGTATGTGGCTATGCCTGATCTTTATACAGTTCAAAATGCAAAAGACATGATGGAGCAGGTAAAGAACGAGGATACATACCAGGAGCCTACCACCACGCAGGGTCATGAGAATTCCTATTATGATAATTATAAAGTGTATTACGGAAATAATAATGATTATTATGATGAGGATGAAGACGAGGATTACGACTGATAACAGTCTTTGACGTATCAAAAAAACCGGCGTAAGCCGGTTTTTTTGATATCACATCTTATGCTCATCCATAAACTGTTTTATAGCCTCAAAAGTCTCGTCGCTTATCACATGTTCAATACGGCAGGCATCCCTGGAAGCCGTATCTTCGTCGATCCCCATAGATGTGAAAAATGTAGACAGCACCTGATGTCTTTCATATATTTTTTCAGCAATGGCACGCCCCGAATCGGTAAGCTTTAGAAATCCGGCTTCATCAACGATGACATATCCGTCATCCTTAAGTATGCCTATTCCCCGGCTGATACTGGGCTTGCTGTAGTTCATGTAAGTGGCGACATCTATTGAGCGTACATTCGCTTTCTTTTTAGAAAGAATAAGAATGGTTTCAAGATACATTTCCCCTGATTCCTGAATTTCGTGCATGTGAGACTCCTTTCCGTTTCGTCTGTCATTAGTGTAATTATAAGACAAAAGGGTAAAAAGTCAAACTTGCATAAATGAATAAATATGCTATAATATTCAAAAATTAAGCATAATTATACATTCTGAAAAAGGACGGAAAACACTATGGATTTAAAGGGACGTGATCTTCTTACGCTTTGCGATTACACAAAAGAAGAGATTGAATATTTACTGGATCTGTCGGTAAGGCTTAAGGACATGAAAAGAAAAGGCGAGGTATGGCAGCCTTTTATCGGAAAAAACATTGCCCTTATTTTTGAAAAAACAAGCACACGTACCCGATGTTCGTTTGAGGTGGCAGCCCATGATCTGGGTATGGGCACCACATACCTTGATTCAAGCGGCTCCCAGATCGGAAAAAAAGAGAGCATAGAGGATACAGCTAAGGTTCTTACCACCATGTTTGACGGCATCGAGTACAGAGGCTTTGAGCAGGCTAAAGTGGAGCAGATCGCGGAAGCGGCGTATGTTCCGGTATGGAACGGTCTGACAAACGAATTTCATCCTACCCAGCTTCTTGCTGATATGATGACCATTAAGGAAAAACTGGGGGACCTGCAGGGCAAAAAGATAGTGTATTTCGGGGATGCCCGTTATAACATGGGGAATTCATGGATGGTTGCAAGCGCCAAAATGGGTATGCATTTTACAGCCTGTGCTCCGGATGATAAATATTTTCCCGATGAGGAGCTGACCGGCAAATGCAGTGAATGGGCGAAGGAAAGCGGTGGCTCCGTTAACACCAGCAAAGACATTGATTGTGCCGAAGGGGCAGACGTGATCTATACGGATGTGTGGGTCTCCATGGGAGAGCCTTATGAGAAGTGGGAGGAGAGGATAAGGGATATGATGCCTTATCAGGTAAATGCAGACCTTATGAAGAAGGCGGCGCCTCATGCAATATTTATGCACTGCCTTCCGTCTTTCCATGACTTAAATACAAGCATTGCAAAGGATCTGCATGAAAGGTTCGGGATATGTGACATGGAGGTTTCCGATGAAGTGTTCAGGAGTTCTCAGTCCGTGGTATTTGAAGAGGCAGAGAACCGCATGCATACCATAAAGGCTGTGATAGCCGCAACACTTGGTGCAGACCCGGGAGACAGATCATGATAAGCGGATCGGGCGAAAGAACACTTTGCGCGGCAAGCGCGTATGATAAGAAATATTATTTTAACCCACGTTTTGATAAATTGCCTTCAAACATAAAAAAAGAACTTCAGATAATGTGCGTGATCTTTACCGAAGAGTGCGGTGGTCTTATTTCTCTTGAGTTTGACGAAGAGGGGAATCTTTTGGTGCGCACAAGCTCGGATGAAGAGGATATCACTTATGACGAGATAAGCGCAGGTCTTCTTGTGCATGAAATGCAGAAGGAAAAGTTTGAACTGTTTGAGGCGTTGGAAAAATTTTATAAGGTATTTTTCATCGGTATTGATAAATGTTAAAGATCGGGAATACAGACATAGAAACTTCCGTGGTCCTTGCCCCTATGGCAGGTGTCACGGATTTACCTTTCAGGCTTATATGTAAGGAATTCGGATGCGGTCTTACGGCAAGGCCATTCTTTACAATAATAAAAATACAAAACTCCTGCTGGAAACGGATGCTAAAGAAAAGCCGGCAGCGGTCCAGCTTTTCGGATCGGATCCGGATATTATGGCGAAGATCGCAAAGCGGGTGGAGGAACTGGAATTTGATATGATAGATATCAATATGGGCTGCCCCGTTCCAAAGGTGGTAAATAACGGCGAAGGCTCTGCGCTAATGAGGGACCCGATATTGGTGGAGGAGATCGTAAGTAAAATGTGCCGGGCGGTTAAAAAGCCTGTGACGGTCAAGATGCGTTCCGGCTTTTCAAAGACTGAGGTGAATGCGGTGGAGATCGCAAGGATCTGTGAGGCCTCAGGCGCAAAGGCAGTGACGGTTCATGCAAGAACCAGAGAACAGTACTATGCCGGAGAGGCGGACTGGTCTGTGATCGCAGCGGTAAAGGATGCGGTGGGGATACCGGTTATCGGAAACGGAGATATTAAAGACGGAGAGTCTGCCGTAAAGTGCATGAAGGAAACAGGTTGCGACGGAGTGATGATAGGAAGAGCCGCACGGGGGAATCCATGGATATTTGCGGAGGTCAACGCTGCTCTGAAAGCTGCGGGTTTAACGGGAGGGGCGGAGACAGGGGGACGGTTCCCAGTCTCCCTGAAGGGAGACAGAAAACCGTCCCCCTGTCTTCACATATCCATAAGAGAAAAAAAAGACATGATGCTGCGCCACGCAAAGGCACTGATAGATTTTAAAGGGGAATATACCGCCGTAAGAGAAATGCGAAAGCACTTCGGCTGGTACACAGCCGGACTCAGGCACGCGTCGGACTTAAGAAGGGAAATAAACTCCTGTGAGACATTTGAGGATCTTATAAGAGCAGTGGAACAGCTGCCGGAATAGAAAACACAAAAAAACCGCCCTCGGGCGGTTTTTTGTATATTTACTGAATGGGCGTTCCGTTCGGCCATACCCATCCGATATAACCAACATGTCCCTGACAAACGGCAGACACATTTCCGAAACTCTGAATGGTTTCTATCTTGCAATATCCCAGGTTGCTGGCAACAACGCCGCCCCCCAGATAAATGCCGATATGTCCGTAGGTGGGATCCCCTGAACTGATAACGCATGCTCCGATAGGGATGTTGTCCATACGTGTGGAGCCGGAAGCCTTCCACTTATTCCAATAATCAATGGCATCTCCGTGGGGAGGAGTAATACCGCCGGTGTAGGAATATACACCGGATACCCAGGCAGCACACCATCCGTAGGTGGCAGGATAGGTGGACCGGCCGTGTCCGGCATTCTGGGCTACGGCTATCTGCCTGGCATTGGCCTTGCCTTCTTTAAGGGCCTCTTCCTGGGCGTTTTCTGCTATCTTAAGAAGCACCTCGGCTGCAGCAGTGGAAACACCGCCGGCAGAACCGGAGTTGTTGTAAAGACGTATAACATTAGAGGAAATGCCCTCATTGATAAGCTTAAGATCCTCCTCTTTTTCCTTTACAAGCTCGGTGACTTTTTTCTTTTCCTCCTCCATCTCCGCTTTGTTCTTTTCAGTCTCCGCAAGAGAGGTATCAAGGGAATTCTTGAGTTCTTCTATCTCACGGACGTTGTTGTCAAGCTCTTCCAGTCTTTCACGGTCATAGGAATATATTTCCTGATAATATCCGGCAGCATTTAAAAGGTCGTCCATAGCCGATTCATCGGAAAAAGCCGCATCGGTATCACTGATACGGTTCTCATACATAAACTTGATGCGAAGTTTCATCTCTTCATACTGCTCGTCACGGAGAAGAGTCTTTTCCTGAAGTTCCTGCTTGGTAACCGTGATCTTGGCATTCAGTTCGGAAGCATGGCAATCCAGCTCTCCTACCTTGGTAATGATCTCGGAAAGCTCTTTTTCCAGAGATTTAAGTTCTTCTTCCTTTGCCTTTTTTTCTGCCTCAAGTTGATCGATCACAGCGTTGTCAACTGTGGCTGCGGTTTCTATTTCTGCGGATGTAGTAGTTGCGGCAGAGGTGGCAGCCGGCGCAGAGGGAGTCACGTTGTTCTTAGGAGCAGTAGGAGCTCTGTAGCCCTGGTGGTCTCGGGGGGCGCGGAAGTGGCAGTCTCTGCTGATGTAGTAGTTGTATCCTGTGCCGGTTCAGTGGCTTCAGTAGCGTAAACACTTACGGTAAGACATGCAATGGTCATTCCTGCCGCCATTAAACCCGTTAATTTCTTCAATTGTAAAACCTTCTTTCAAATATATCTTAAAATACCCGTCAAAAAAACAGGGTACAAATGTATCCACAATAATAATATCACAACAGGCGTTGGTATATTATAAACAATTTATTAAAATATCAAACCGAATCTGTTCAATATTAAAATAACCTTTTGGTTCCGAAATAAAACACTCCGATAAACCCGGGACCCACATGTGCACCTATGGTTGGACCAAGCATAAGAGTCTCTATATGTCCAAGCCCGGGATAAAGTTTTTTCATATCTGCCGCCATCCTAAGAGCCTCGTCCTTGCAGTCTCCGTGGGTGATAAATATCTCTTTACCTTCAAAGTCCCCCAGGTCTTTTTCCATGCCTTTTATCATATTATTCAGGCAGGTCTTCCGTCCCCTGACCTTGGATGATGCCACAAGAGATCCGTCATCTGTAACATATAAAAGGGGCTTGATGTTCAGAATGGTGCCGATGACCGCGGAGGCATTGGAAAGACGTCCTCCCTTCCTCAGCCATTTAAGGTTATCCACGGTAAAATGATGTATAACCGAAAGCTTCATTTTTTCAGCATAGTCGATGCATTCGTCAAATGATGAGCCTTCCTCTTTTTTGCGGACCACATTGGTCACAAGGAACGCAAGTCCTCCGGTAATGCATCTGGTATCCACCATATGAAAACGAAGTCCGGGATATTTTTTCTTTACTCTGGCTTCTGCCGCAAGAGCATTATTGTATGAATTGGAAATGGCACGGGACATATCAAGATATAATACGTCCCTGCCTTTATCAAGCAGGGAACAGAAAAAAGAAAAATACTCTTCTTCCGTGATCTGCGCGGTGCTTGGCATATCTCCTTTTCGCATGGCATCAAACATTTTTTTTCTTGTTTCATATCTGCAATCGTCATAATGATTTGTGCCGTCAATAAGATATGAGTAGCTTATAAAGGGAATATTATGGGAATCCAGATAATCACGGTCAAGATCGGCGGTGGATGCAGTTGCTATAAAAAAATCAGACATTTGGTTTAACTCCGTTTTCAAGGGCTTGGAAAATTTCGTTTACTATATAATAATTTTTTATTTTTATCAAGCAATTTGGGCTGTTATGTATTATAATAACTGTAACTGCGTTGGAGGAGCATGGGGACGCCCTAAGTGTCCCGAGGGACTTGGGGACGGTTTTTGTGTCTCCCTTTAGGGAGACTTAAGAACCGTCACCATGTCCTGAGTAAAACCAAAAGAGAATGTGACAGTTCTCAGTCTCCTTTATCATCTTTTGGAGACCAGAGAGAACTCTACCCCGGCTCTCCGACGAAAACTTGCATTTTTCAGGAGAAGATTATGTATGCATGTCCGTCCTGCGGAGGAGGACTCAGGTTTGATATCCCGTCACAGAAGCTGAAGTGTGACCATTGCGAGACCCTTACCGATCCATACTCCCTTGAAGAGAAAAAAGACGCCATACCACCTTCGGAGTGACCGTATTCACCTGCCCCCAGTGCGGCGGCGAGGTGATGACCACCGACGAATCCATTACAGGCTTTTGTATGTTCTGCGGTGCATCCACTGTTCTTGATGCCCGGATGACGGATCACAGAAGACCTAAAAAGATCATTACATTTAAGAAGACCAAAGAGGATTGTAAAAATATTTATCAGCGCCTGGTGAGCGGAGCCATATTTGCTCCCAAGGAGTTAAAGGATCCCAATTATCTCGAAAGATTCAGGGGTGTGTATATTCCCTACTGGATGTACACCATTACCTACGACGGCCCTTATGAGATAACAGGAACCACCACCACATCATCTGTAGGTTATATTAATACAAACCATTATAAGATCCGTTGTAATATGGACGTGGAATATACAGGCATATCTTATGATGCATCGGCGTCCTTCGATGACCATGTGAGTGAGTCCATAGCTCCCTTTATGTCGGCTAATGCCCAGGAGTTTACCCCGCCCATGCTTTCCGGATTTTATGCGGATACGGCTGACGTGGACAGCTCGGTGTACAGGGAAGATGCCATGAACGCAGCCCGGTCAAATGTTATAGCGGGGGTAAGAGCCGAAAGAGAACTCAGCAAATATACCATGAGCGAACTTGAAAATGACTTTGCCGGTCCATCAGGAAAGGCCGACCATGACGGGGCAGAAGCGCAGCTGGGTCTTTTTCCCGTATGGTTCCTTACCTACAGAAGCTCAAAAAACAGAGTGGCTTATGCCGTTGTAAATGCTGAGAACGGTGAGGTCTCCGCAGACCTTCCGGTTTCCATACCAAAGTATATAGTAAGTTCCATGATAGTTGCGGCAGCCATCTTTGCACTTTTATTCTTTTTGTTTACGCCTACACCGGGGATTGCGCTGTTTGCGGCAGCGGCCTTTTCCGTGATATCACTGATCGTTTACGCAGCGGAGATCCGCGCCATTAAGAGGCGGCATGGCAAGTACGATGACAAAGGCTTTTATTCGAAATACGGCGCCCTGGAAAATCAGGATGACATCAGGCGGTATTGTACACCGTCGGGAGCCATCGGAAGTATACTTGCGATCATAGCCGCCATTATCATAGCAATATGGCAGCCTGTTGATGACTGGATATATTATGCGGGAGCCATAGGCGCCATCATCGGTGTATGCATTACCATGAGCGCCATTATCAGAAGAGTGAATATCTTAAATACAAGACCTCTTCCGGAGTTTCATTTCAGGAAGGGAGGTGATGACAGTGCGAAGGATTTATAAAATAATACCCGTGGCTGTTATCGCCGCTCTCATATCCATTGCGGGGGCGTTTGCATTTGCTCCGGGTGAGGCTTATGCCCAGGCGGTGAGACCGGGACTTACCACGGAATCAGTTACTGAGTCGGCTTCGGAGCCGGTGACGGAAAGTTCCGAAGCCCCGGTGATCTCCACGAATACCGTTACATCAGCCGAAGCCCTGTATATAAATCCGGACACATCATATCAGGTATTTTTGGATGACGGGGCAAACCTATTAACCGATGAGGAAGAGAAAGATCTTGCAGTCCGGATGAACCAATTGACGGATCACGGAGGTGCGGCTTTCGTGTCTGCCACAGACACGGGAGGACTTTCAGCCAAGGAATATGCCAGACAGAAATGCTACGAATATTTCGGCGGCGACAGCGGAAGCGTATTTCTTATAGACATGCAGCACAGAATGATCTATATTTTCAGCAACGGAAAGATTTACGATACCGTTAATGAAGAAAAAGCCACCATTATCACCGACAATATTTATAAGCATGCCAAGAACGGTAATTATTACAAATGTGCGGCAAGTGCCTTTGAACAGGAGCTGACGCTTCTTGGAGGAGGACGCATCGCCCGCCCCATGAAATATATAAGCAATGCCCTTATAGCCATAGTGGCGGGACTTCTGATAAACTATTTCATAGTCAGGGCCGCAAGGAAATCCACCGCCAAGGCCAATGCGGCGCTTTTGGGTGCCGTTAAGACCAGATTCGGCATCA
>CACWUI010000131.1 GCA_902764045.1 uncultured Lachnospiraceae bacterium | reverse complement strand
GGCGGCATGGCTGTTCCTGCTGTAATTCGCTTTGGATTCGGTTTCGTTCAGGGCGCAAACAAAGCTGCAGAAGAGCTTGGTGTTGCTAACGATGTTACAGTTGAGTATGTTTACGGCGGTCAGTTCTACGGTGATCAGACAATCACAGCTACAATGGACGGCTGGTATAAAAATCGTGGTGTAGAGGTTGTTTTCGCTTGTGGTGGCGGTATCTGGACTTCAGCTTGTGAGGCTGCTGCAAAAGCTAACGGCAAAGTAATTGGTGTTGATGTCGATCAGTCTGCTCAGATTAACAGCTACGGCGAGGGAATGCACGTTACTTCTGCAATGAAGGGCTTGGGTGCTACTGTAAACGCTGTCCTTACAGCAATTCAGAACAACAGCTGGGATACTTATGCAGGTCAGGTTTCTTCACTCGGTCTCGTTTCTGGTTCAGACCTTTCTGCAAACTATGTTGGTCTCCCGGTTAACTCATGGACAATGAAGAATTTCACAGTTTTATTGATCTTAAGAAAGCTGTTTCCGAAAAGCTTTATGATTTCAATCATGAAAAGTTCCAAAAACGTGAAGGAAGTCGATACGAGGCATATCTCGATGAAAAAGAGTATCTGCATCCTTTGCCGGAAATCCCGTATGAAATTTCCACGTGGATTTATGGAAGAAGTGTAAATCTCGATTTCCATGTGGTATTTGAAAAAAACCGGTATTCCTGTCCGTACCAGTATGCGCGTAAAACGGTTGATCTCAGAGTTACGGACACAACTGTTGAGATCTATTATAAAGACAAACGGATAGCAACTCACAATAGATTTGATGCGGGCAGAAAGAACCAGTATTCTACGCATCCTGAAGATATGCCTGAAAAACTCAAAATTAACACCATGGGATGCAGAACGCATTAAGAACTGGGCATCATCGATAGGCCCCTATACTGCTAAAGTAATAAATCGAATTTTTGATAGAGTACAAATAAAAGAACAGGGCTACAATCCTGCATTAGCCGTGCTACGTTTGAGTAAAACATACTCGGAAGCCCGCCTGGAAGCCGCTTGCGAGTTTGCTCTGACCAAAGGAATAATAAAACCCCGTTATCATCATCTTAAATCAATTCTGGCTGCCAATCAAGACAAGATTTATCTCGAGTCAAAAAACTCCGGGAGCCCGGATGATGACTCCATGGGATATTTACGTGGAAGTGATTATTATGAATGATGGAGGAACGTAAAAATGCTAAACGATGAAACAAAACGTAAGATAAGAGAGTTAAATATAGGCGAGATCATTACAGCATTGGAATTCCAGGAAAAGGAGCCGGAGATGATGAGTCTTAGTTTTGATGAAAGATTGCAAAGGGTGATAGACTATCTGTATCAGGAAAAGTATAACAGTAAGATACAACGGTTGATACGTATAGCACGTTTCAGATTACCCCAAGCAGACATACACAGTATCCATTATGACGGGAGGGCCATAAACAGAGAAATGATCAATGAGCTGTCCATGTGCCAGTTTATAAGCAATCATCAGAGTATCGTATTACAGGGATATACAGGATCAGGTAAGACCTACCTGGCCTGCTGCATCGGGAAAGAGGCCTGTCGTCAGCAGATACGAACAAGATATATCAGGCTACCTGACATGCTGATGGAGTACGGCGATGCAAAGCTGATCAGAGGTCAGGAGAAAAAAGTCATAAACAAGTATGCTAAAATCCCACTCCTGATATTAGACGAATGGTTAATGGGGGAAATATCGGAAACGGAACTCCATTTTTTATTTGAGGTCATAGAACGACGGTCAGATACAACATCCACGATATTCTGTACACAGTATTCAAAAAAAGATTGGATAAAGAAACTGGGTAAAGGAGTATATTCAGAAGCAATCGTTGACAGATATGCCTACAACACTATTTGGATAGAAACAGGACAGACAAATATGCGCAAATATTGCTCTTAGAAAAAACAGGAGTCATAGTGGATCTGAAAAGCGAATAGATGGATCCAAGATAAAAAGCTCCGGGTCTGACGCCGCGTCAGACCCGGAGCTTTTACTGCGTAATAATCAGAATACCACAGAATTCCGAAAAATCATATACTTTTACGGATAGATTCCGAAATATCCCTCTCTTTTGTGAACGATATGCTCGCTGATAAATATAATAATGCCTTCGGCCGTCCTGCATGGAAACCGGAGGTTATGGTACGGATAGGGATTTTGCAGAAAATGTATAATTTCAGTGATGAAGCCGTCATAGACGAGATCGCTGTGAACCGAGCCCTCGAGTATTTCTGCCATCTGTCCCCGTTGGATGAACTTCCACATCCATCAACTCTTTGTAAGTTTCGGAAGATGCGCCTGGATGAGAACATCCTGGATGATATAATGACAGAGATCGTCCGCCAAATGGTTGAAAAAGGGATCATAAAGAAAGAGGCAGGGATAGTCATTGACAGCACTCATATACATGCGAATACGATAAAAAAGGTTCCGGAACGGCTTATGGAACATATGGCAAAAAATATATTCCGCGAGAAAGCGGGAAAGAACGGCTTAACCGGTGAGCAGGCAGAGGCATTCGTTAAGGAGAACGCCAAGGAGCTCCCCCAATGGGAAGAATACGAAGACCATATTGAAGCGAAAAAAGATATGAAGGAAGCGCTGGAAGAAGTGATTGCCAAGGCTGATCCGGAGCTTGAGAGTGTGTCAGAAGCCAAGGATATCCTGGACAGTGAACTGTTTATTGAGCAGAAGGGGATCCGATCGCTACAGGATAAAGACGCGCGTGTCGGAAGGAAAGACCACACGACCAGCTTTTTTGGATACAAAAGTGAGTACATGATGACTGAGGAGGGCATTATCACAGGAATGACCGTACACCCCGGTAATTACAGGGATGGAGACCACTTTAAGGAACTCCTTGATCTGACGATAAAGTCTGGGATAAATCCTGACGCAGCATATGGTGACAAGGCTTACTGCAGGCCGGATGTGTTGGAAGAAATAAAAAAACTGGAAATAAATGCATATATACCGATCAGCCACTCTGCGTACCGGATCAAGGAAGGGCTGTTTTCATACAATAAGGACAGTGATACCTGGACCTGCATCAACGGAAACGAGAGTGGAACCGGGAGGAGAATGAAAAAGGGGAAATCCTATCAAATCGAGTACCGGTTCGAACGGGAATGCTGTCGAAATTGCCATCACAGAGAAGACTGTATAGGAAAAGCAAAACAAATTGCAAGGAAGTTGATCGTTGGAACATCCACAACAGAGCTATATGAGCACAGTCGGTTTACAAAGAGCGAAGAATTTCTGGAACGATATAAAATAAGATCAAGGATTGAACCGAAGAATGCAGAGATGAAACGTTATCACGGATTAGACCGTGCCAATGGGTACGGTCTTCAAAGTGTGCGATTGCAAGCAATGTTCACAGCCATAGCTGTAAATCTAAAACGAATGGCAGTGATAGAACAGTTAAAGAAAGCAGGATAAAGGATGGAAAATAATCCATCCATCACCCCTAAATAACGACAAAAAAAGACATAATAAGGGCTACATCATAACACGTAAGACATTTTCGAGCTCTAGGCATAGAAATCCTGCAATCATTAAAAGGAGCTTCGAAATTTGTGTTGCAACATTTTCGAGCTCTAGGCATAGAAATCCTGCAATCATTAAAAGGAGCTTCGAAATTTGTGTTGCAAACCCCTACTTTTTCAGTGGTCTCGAACCGTCCCCGTGTCTTCTAGAGTTATCTGAGCCTGAAGAGGTAAGTTTTATATTATAATGACAAATTAGACACACTTGGTCTGCTTCGGTTTGGATATAGTATAAATAAGGTGTATAATGCTGTAATAACGAAAGCTTCCTCCGGGATGTCTTATTAATAAAAAAAGTTCAAGGATGATACGGTGATGAACAGCAATCATTTAGAGGATACTATAGCAGCAATTTCGACTCCCGCCATGGGATCAGGAGGCATAAGCATAATAAGAATAAGCGGTGCAAAAGCTACAGATATAGTCGACAGGATATTTGAAGCCCCCCGCGGAGATTGCTTAAAGAATGCAGAAAGCCACACTATTCATTATGGGCATATAAAGCATTTTACCGGTGTGTCAGAGGGGGACAGTCCCTTTGTGTCAACAAATTCAGGCAAATATCGTCATATCCTTGATGAGGTTTTAGTGTCGGTTATGAAGGCGCCGCGTACATTTACAGCAGAGGATACGGTGGAGATAAACTGTCATGGCGGGATGCTTGTGACAAAAAAAGTACTTGAGGAGGTTTTAAAGGCGGGAGCAAGGCTTGCCGATCCCGGAGAGTTTACTAAACGAGCCTTTCTTAACGGACGCATAGATCTCTCAGAGGCTGAAGCTGTTATAGATGTAATAAACGCGAAAAACGAGTATTCGCTTAAGGCTTCCGTGGATCAGCTCGGAGGGCGTATATCCGGTATCATAAAAGGGCTGCGGGATAATATACTTGATCATGTTGCTTTTATGGAGGCTGCTATGGATGATCCGGAGCATATATCCATGGAAGGACATTTGCAGAAGCTTGGGTACGATATGGATGCGGATATTAAGGTGATTGATTCGCTTCTGAAAACCTTTAACGGCGGAAAGCTGCTTAAAGAGGGAATAAAAACCGTGATCCTCGGAAGGACAAACGCCGGCAAGTCCAGTCTTTTAAATCTTCTTTCCGGATATGAGAGCGCCATAGTCACGGATATAGAAGGAACTACAAGAGATACCGTCAGGGAAAATGTAGATCTGGGCGGAATCATACTCAACCTGGCAGATACTGCAGGTATCAGGAAAACGGATGATAAGGTGGAAGCCATAGGCGTTGAAAAAGCGCTTGAACACGCTGAGTCGGCAGATCTTATACTTCTGGTTATTGACACCACAAGACCTCTTACGGATGAGGATGAAAAGATATTTGAAACTGTTAAAAATAAGAAACGCATAGCGCTTCTTAATAAATCAGACTTAAAAGCAGTGACGGGAAGGGATTCGATTAAAGAAAAGACAGGTGATATTCCTGCAATAGATTTTTCTGCCCGCACGGGAGCGGGGCTTGACGATCTTGAAGGCGAGATTAAAAAGCTTTTTTCGCTGGGAGAAATCATGGTAAATGACGCTCCGGTCATAGCCAATGTCAGACAAAAAGACCTCCTTTCAGAAGCGCTGGAAAGCCTTATGCTTGTGAAAGAAGGTCTGGATGCGGGGGTGTCAGAGGATCTGCTAGCCGTGGATATGATGGACGCCTATGCAAGTCTGGGGTTTATACTCGGGGAAGAGATTGAGGATGATCTTGCGGACAGGATATTTGAAAAGTTTTGTATGGGGAAATAGTATCCCCATTTGACACACTTTTACGTCAACAACGCACCCGGATGTATTTTATCCTTAGTATCTTTAGTATGCTTAGTATGCTTTTCATTCCATATATGCCGTATCAGTTTACCGACAAGAATTCCGGCGACAGCGGCGGCTGCAAAGCCAAGCATTATTCCGAAATTTTTAGCCCAGTAAGCGGAGCTGCTGCCGCTGACGGCCTCCTTCATCATCTGAATACCGTAGCTCATGGGAAGGAGCTTGTGGATCGCCTGAAAGAATGGCGGATTGAGCTCCACGGGGAAGGTTCCGCCGGTTGCGGTTAGCTGCAGCACCATAAGGATCATGGACAGCATTTTCCCGATATCTCCGAAATTCAGCATAAAGAACTCTATTATGAGGGTAAATGTCATTCCTATCACAGGTAGTCCTATATAGTATAAAAGCGGATTATTAACAGGAAGCCCGAGAATAAACTGCGCGGCGAGGCCGCAAAGGATCCCCTGGGCGGCAGCTATGCCGAGGAATGTAAGGAACCGAAGAACCGGCTTCGGAGACTTAGGTCCAAGCCATGAGAGTCTCCTCTTATAGTCGTAAAATATAGTCATGAGCGCAACAAGACCGCCTGTCCATAGCGAAACATTAAAGAAATACGGTGCAAATGAGGTTCCGTAATTAGGGACGTGATCGTAGGGCTCTTGCTCTATCTCCACGGCGTCAGCCACATGCTCGGAAAGACCGTCGGTAACCGTAAGCTTATCATTAGCATTATCTATTGCATTAGACACGCCTGAGTTAAGGTTTTCAAGCCCTTCTCCCATTTTCGAGTTACCCTCAGAGGCGGTCTTTATGCCGTCTCCGAGTCGTGACGAGCCTGCGGCAAGCTGACTTGCTCCGTCTGAGAGCTGTGTCATGCCGGCGTCAAGAGTACCGATACCTTCAGAGAGGCGGTTAAGCTCACCTGCGCCTGCGGCTAATTTTTCCGCGCCGGTGGCAAGCTCTCCGGCACCTGAGCTTACACTTTCGGCGCCTGCCAGAAGAGCCGGAGAGCCGTCTGCCTGAAGTCCGCTGCCGGAAACTCCGAGTATGCCGGTCTGCAGCTTATCCACGCCTTCGGAAACACCTGAATTAAGTTCGTCCAGGCTTTTTCCGAGTTC
>CACWUI010000130.1 GCA_902764045.1 uncultured Lachnospiraceae bacterium | reverse complement strand
TGCGAAAATATTTATACGGTCGGAGAACCGCTTCAAGGACAGGATACGCCGGAGAAAGACGCAGACAGCGCAGAGATCAATCCTGAAACAAAAAATCCCGTGATCCATCTTATGCCGGATCAGGAGGGTGTTGTGGATCTGGGCGGGACCCTTCGTCTCGGTGCATACCCATGTATTCTTGATAAGGACAGTAAGGCTTTTGCTCTATACGGCAGTGAAGAGATAAGCGAGCGCCACAGACACCGCTATGAAGTAAATAATGATTATCGTGAGGAGCTTACTGCAAACGGGTGTATGCTTTCAGGCATCTCTCCCGACGGACGGATCGTGGAGATGATCGAGTTAAAAGATCATCCCTGGTTTGTGGCCACACAGGCTCATCCGGAGCTTAAGTCAAGACCCAACAGACCCCATCCCTTATTTAAGGGCTTTATCGGGGCTTCGGTGGCAAACTCATAAATGAATACAAAAAAACCGCCCTCCGGGCGGTTTTTTTGATCAGTTCTCCTCAACGAAATCCGTGTCTATCTCAAAATCTTCTTCGTCGAAATCATCATCGTCGTAATCGTTGTCATCATACTCGTCAAGGTAATCAGGCTTCATAAACTTATAGATCGCAAAAACGATTACCCCGATAATGGTAAGCGCTCCTATAAAAGCTAAAAACTTGACTAATTTACTTGTCTTCATCAATAACCTCCTTATTATCCACAGCCCGTAAGCTCCTGTCATTCTCGACACATTATATCACAGACATTTAAAAAATTCTATAACTTTTTTAAATTAATAAAGCCTGCGAACATTTTCTTTACGCCCGTTTCGTCGAAATCCACCGTAAGCATCCAGTCTCTTCCCATATCAAGCACCTCGGTGACCTCGCCCTGTCCGAATCTGTCATTTTCCACCCGGTCTCCTGGCTTGAAAGGTGCAGTTTTTGCCTTTTCAAAGGTATCATCCTCCGGTTTTCTTACTTCAGGCTTTATCTGTCTTACCGGAGTCTCCGCCGGTTCAGACACAGGCTCCGGCGCTTTTCTTTTGGCAGTTGTCACGGAACCGTAAGCCATTCCTGCCGATGCGCCTCCGGTGCGGAACTCATACTTAGCCCGGTTTCGGGGAGCAAAGCCCGGAGTCTCTCTCTTATCATCTCTGTTAAATCCGAAATCATCACCCACACATGAATGATTCTTTTTCTCCAAAAGATCCTCCGAGATTTCTTTAATGAATCTCGAAACTGTATTTACATGCTTCTCTCCCCGGACCATACGCTCCCTGGCAAGGGTAAGGAAGAGCTTCTGCTTTGCCCTTGTGATCCCCACGTAGCACAGCCTTCTTTCCTCTTCTATCTCTGATCCATCGGTATCAGACATGGCGATGGACATGAAGCTGGGGAAAAGTCCGTCTTCCATACCCGTGATGAACACAATGGGAAACTCCAGACCCTTCGCGGAATGTATGGTCATCAGGGAAATGTGCTTTGCATCTTCATTTCCTTCCACGGTGTCTGCCACAAGGGAAACCTCCTCCAAAAATCCGGAAAGACTTTTTTCGGATTCCGGATCCTCCTCTCCGGCTTCATAATCGATCACCTTATTTATAAGCTCATCGATATTGTTTTTTCTTTCTTCAAAATCCTCTTCTGTCTCCGTATCCGCAAGCATGTCCAGATATCCGGTCTCGTCAATAACCGCATTTATCAACTCTTCCAGGGGCACTTTCCCAACTGCTTCCTTAAATGAATCCATCAGTTCCACAAAGACGTCCGTTTTTTTATATGCGCTTCCTATATCCGGGATATCCTTTGCGTTTTTTAAGGCTTCCCAAAAGGTGATCTCATTTGCATCCGCATATCTTTGGATCTTTTCCACCGTTGTGGCTCCTATGCCTCTTTTGGGAACATTTATTATCCTTCTTATTGCCTGGGCATCGGAGTCGTTAATAAGCGCCTTCAAATATGATACCAGGTCCTTTATCTCTTTTCTCTGATAAAAATTCACCCCGCCGTAGATCCTGTAGGGGATATTTTTTAAAATGAGCTTTTCTTCCAAAAGCCTTGACTGGGCATTGGTCCTGTAAAGAACGGCAAAATCCTCGTAACTCCACCCGTCCCTTACCAGGCGGTCAATGCTTTCAGCCACACCCTCTGCCTCGTGGTATCCGTTATCAAACATGAGAAGCGATACCTTATCGCCGTTTGAATTATCCGTCCAAAGACTTTTGTCCTTTCTTCTGGAATTATTCCTGATAACGGAATTGGCAGCATCAAGTATGGTCTGTGTTGAGCGGTAATTCTGCTCCAGCTTGATGATCGCCGCTCCTTCAAACACTTTCTCGAAATTCAGGATATTCTCGACATTTGCTCCCCTGAATTTGTAAATGGACTGGTCATCGTCCCCCACCACGCATACATTTTTCCATTTGGAAGCAAGAAGACTTATAAGCATGAACTGGGAAGTGTTGGTATCCTGATACTCATCCACCATGATGTACCGGAACCTGTGGGCATAAGCCTCCAGCGCCTCTTTATCAGTCTGAAAAAGCTTAACGGTGTTAAAGATAAGATCATCAAAATCCATGGCATTATTTGTCTTTAATGCCTTCTGATACTCCGAATAAAGCTGTGCTTTCGTCTTTTCCCTCAGGTCATCACCCGCCTCGATCAACGCCTCTTCAGAGGACCTCATGCAGTCCTTTGCCGCGGATATCCATGACAGCACGGACTTTTCCTTGTAATATTTTGTATTTATATTCAGCTTTTTAAAAAGTTCTTTCATAACGGACTTTGAGTCATCGGTATCATAAATCGTAAAATCATTTGTATAACCTATCCTGTCCGCAAATCTTCTCAGCATCCTTACGCACATGGAATGAAAGGTGCTTACCCAGATCTGTGAGCCCAGAGGGTTTATCTCGCTTATCCTTTCCCTCATCTCACCTGCTGCCTTATTGGTAAATGTGATCGCAAGAATGTTGTAAGGGTCTGCCTGTTTTTCTTCAAGCAGATACGCCGCCCTGTAGGTAAGGACCCTGGTCTTTCCCGAGCCTGCTCCCGCAATTATAAGAAGCGGTCCCTCTGTGTGACGAACCGCTTGTGCCTGCATATCATTAAGATCTGTTATGTTCACTTAAATCTTATCTCCCGTGGATTTTTTTTCCGCTATTTTCTTAAGCACTCTGCTGTAGCCTTCGCTTCCGTAGTTTAATGCCCTGTTTACACGGCTTATGGTGGCGGTGGACGCACCTGTCTTTGCCGCAATGTCAAGATAAGTATGTGATGCCTCAAGCATCTGAGCCACCTCTATCCTCTGTGCCATGGACTCTACTTCCCTGATGGTGCAGATGTCCTCAAGAAATGCCTGACACTCTTCCTTTGTCTCAAGCGAAAGTAAGGCTTCAAATAACAGATCTTGTCTTAATGATTTTTTTCGATTATTCATGATCACATTTCCTCGCTGATAAATGACGTTTGTTCTACATATTTCCAGTTCACACCATTGTCATCAGATACATACAGGGCTGCCGTCTTTCCCTCATGATAGGTTCCGTCAGAACCCTGGGTAAGAAACACCTCAAGTTCTCCCTTTTCATTGGTACGGGGAACCGTCGCCTCTTTGTATATCTCTTCCCATTTTTTCCCGCCCGCATCGCTGTCAAGCTGCTGGGACGGAAGAGAAACGACGCTGAAACTTGCCGCGCCGTCCCTTGTAACATACAGGTTGCCCGGTGAAGCCACATTATATTCATAACTGAAAAAGCCC
>CACWUI010000129.1 GCA_902764045.1 uncultured Lachnospiraceae bacterium | reverse complement strand
AAGATACGAATACTTTTCGCCTTCATAGGATTTGGAGCCTAAGGCCGTAATCTCAACATCCGGGTGATTGATAAGTATCCGTACCAGTTCATTACCCGCATATCCGGTGGCACCTATGATTCCTGCTTTTATCATTATTTCCTCCGTTTGATCTGCATATTTTATACATCATTTTGCATAATAATTAATAGTTTTTCCAAGATTATACCAATTTTTCTGAGAAAGTAAAGTGTTTTATGCATAATTTTTGCATATTATTGAATTTTTATGCATTTTTATCTTGATTTTTTCACATCTGTGTATTATAGTCTCTGTAAATATACTAATCACCTTCAGAAAGGATGTATTTTTATGAAAGAAAAGGTTATTCTGGCATATTCAGGCGGTCTTGATACCACCACCATCATACCCTGGCTTCAGGAGAATTACGACTACGACGTGGTCTGCGTTTGCGCGGATGTGGGTCAGGAGGAGGAACTTGACGGGCTTGATGAACGGGCAAAGCTTTCCGGAGCCGAAAAGCTTTATATAGAAGATCTGACTGATGAATTCTGTGATGATTTTATTCTCCCCTGCATAAAGGCGCATGCGGTATATGAGAATAAATATCTTCTGGGTACCAGTATGGCACGTCCGGTCATTGCCAAAAGACTGGTGGAAATCGCAAGAAAAGAAGGAGCCGTTGCCATATGCCACGGCGCAACAGGAAAGGGAAATGACCAGGTGCGTTTCGAGCTGACCATCAAAGCGCTTGCACCGGATCTTAAGATCATCGCTCCCTGGCGTGATGACAAGTGGACATTACAGTCCCGTGAAGACGAGATCGCATATTGCAAGGAGCATGGCATCGACCTGCCTTTCTCTTCCTCAAGCGATTCCTACAGCCGCGACCGCAATATCTGGCATATAAGCCATGAGGGGCTGGAACTGGAGAATCCTGAAAATACACCGGATTATGACCATCTTCTTGTAATGTCCGTTTCTCCCGAAAAGGCTCCCGACGAGGGCGAGGAGGTAACCATTGCGTTTGAAAAAGGCGCCCCCATTGCACTTAACGGTCAAATGATGAAGCTGTCAGATATTATCCGTGAATTGAATAAGCTTGGAGGCAGGCACGGGATCGGTATTGTTGATATCGTGGAGAATCGTGTTGTGGGTATGAAATCCAGGGGCGTCTATGAGACCCCCGGCGGTACCATTCTTTATGAAGCGCACCAGCAGCTTGAAGAGCTTATACTTGATCGTGACACATACACGGAAAAGCTTGATATAGCAAATAAATATGCACAGGTTGTTTATGAAGGCAAATGGTACACTCCTCTCCGCGAAGCCCTTCAGAGTTTTGTGGAGTCCACCCAGGAAAAGGTTACGGGAGAGGCTAAGTTCAAGCTTTATAAAGGGAACATCATTAAGATGGGAACAAAGAGTCCTTATTCGCTTTACAACGAAAGCATCGCTTCCTTTACAACGGGAGAACTTTATGACCACAGGGACGCCAGCGGATTTATAAATCTGTTCGGTCTGTCCATGAAGGTCAGGGCCATTAATGATACTGAAAATAACTAAAAAGGAGACAGAGGAATGATTCTTCTGTCTCCTTTTTACTTGTAACTGTTCATGATCCGGTTAAAAATTATTATTTTTTTTTATAAAATCCTTTATTTTTCCTTTGGTCTTTTTATAAAAACCATAAGTATTATATAATTTATAATTACATTTTCTGAGTAATTTGATCAACTTTGCATCTTTTTCGGATCGATTTAATGCAGGAGTGGTCATCGTATTATATATTTCCGGGGATATACGTTTAACATAACGATCAAATCTCACCAGCTCTTTTCGTTTGTTCTCATCAGGCGCAAAAAAAGTCAGGCCTCTGAAATGCCACATGCATGGTCCTGCAATGCCTCCTGTCATATATTTCTTTTTATCATCATCTAATGTCGGAGCGGTTAATCTGTAATACTTTAACAGCCTTAAAGAAACCCGTTTACTGTGTAAAATATTCTTCATCCTGCTTGATTCTGACACAGATTGTCCTTCATTATCCAGTCGATAACAATAAACAAAAAGATCGTAATACTTTATGCTGCTGATATAAGGAACTGAAAGTACCATCAATTCCGTATCCACATAAAAGCAATGCTCGTCCAACACAATATCATTATTTCTCAGAATGTCGGTTCTGAATACAACCGCATGATATCTCATCCAACCTATCAAAGAATTTATTTGTCTCATGCTGTAAACTCTGCCGTCTTCAAGAACAGAATATGTGGTGTTTTTTTTCGGACCGGAATTATAACAATCATAAAAGTTGCATAATACAACATCGCTGTTTTCGGATCTCAACTTTTCAACAAGCTTGCCTGTATCTTTGGGATCAACCCAGTCGTCACCGTCAATCACCCTGAAATACCTGCCTCTTGCTTCTTTAATGCCCGTGTTGATAGTCGAACCATGACCCCCGTTTTTTTTACTGATCAGTCTTACTGTATCCGGATAACGTTTTTCATAGTCACGTGCAATATCGGCGGTCTTGTCAGATGATCCGTCATCTATGATCAGTATTTCTATGTCTCCATATCTTTCAGTTTCCAGAATCGAACCTACACATTTATCAATATATTTTTCTATATTATAAGCAGCTATGGAAAATGTGATGACTTTATCGTACATTTTATCTGTCTTCCTCTCTTAATCTGTTATTAAAGGCAGTATATAAAGCTAAAAATAACGGCACACAATACACTATAGGAAATGTATATCGTACATGATAGCAACTGCATGGTCCCGCTAATATAACTAAAAATGATATAAACAACGGCAGAAAAATATAGTGTCTGCCTTTTATCTTTCTTGTACAAAAAGATAAAAATAACAATAACCCCGCTATAATGTATATTACATTATTGTTAAGCAGGAATAACACAGGTGTTTTACATATCGCATCCATCACACTATCATAAATTGGTTGCAAATCTTTTATCCAATCAGGTGATTTAAAATAATCTTCTTTCCATTCATAAGCATCATTTGTAACACTTACATAATATCCCTTATTCATATAATCCGGAACGAACATCAGAATGTTCTGCTGGACTGTAGCATCCAAATAACAACGCGGGTGTCTGAGCCCCTGCTCCCACCATGCTTTCAAATATGTTTTTAATTCCTCCGACCCTGCATCAGCGTTATATCTGCCCTTTACCGGATCGGAAATATAAGGATCATATAACTTACCGATCTCATCATATGGAAGCACCCTTCCAATAGCCTTTTTTTCTTCTTCCGTAGCATCCTCATAAAACTTTGCATAGCGCGCAGTCTGCTGGATGGGAATCGACAATGACTCTGCAACACTTCCTTTTTGAGGTTGATATACAGTATTAAAGCCATATGTAACTGCTATAGGCAAAAAAACACTCGCGGCAAAAACAGCAACATGAATATAAAACTTTTTCCTCCGTCTTATTAGTTCTCTAATAATAAGAACGACACAGACCACTATAACAATATAAATTCCATTGTTTCTAACCGTTCCTGTAAATGCAGCCGAGATTATTAAAAACGCAGTATTTTTTTTTGTCCAGAACTTTTTATCGTTCCAAATATATAATGCAGTTAAAAAAACAAATAATAAGTAAAAATGCATATATAAAACATCTTTTATTGTCTGTCCGACAAAAATTGTCACATATGGATTAAATGCAAAAAAAATCAATGCAAAAAAAACTGTCCAGGGAGTTGAATTAATATGTGATAAGACACTTATTATATACGCAACGATCAGAGCGCCTATTATGGT
>CACWUI010000128.1 GCA_902764045.1 uncultured Lachnospiraceae bacterium | reverse complement strand
AATGTCTCTTTTTTTTTTTTTTTCTGTTCCGTTAAATATACCTCTTGCTATCTCTGCATTTCCTTCAGGTGTCCTGCTTACTATTTCGTTCATATCGCAGGAAGCATAACCGAAATCCTCCGGCTTGACCGTGTAGGTCCTGGTCTTGCCGTTTTCAAACTCACAGATCTTTGTGGGTGCACAAATGGAAATCTCATCCAGACCGTCCAGACCGTATACGCACATACCTTTTTCTATGCCCATATTCATAAGCACCTGAGTCATGGGCTCTACGATCTCCTGACTGTACACACCCACAACAAGTCTTTTAGTGGGCGCCGGGTTCACCAGTGTCCCAAGTGTGTCAAACACTGTTCTTACACCTATTTCTTTCAGAGTGGGTGAAATATACTTCATAGATGAATGATACTTGGGTACGTAAAGATAGCAAAAACCTTTTTCTTTCAAAAGCTCTATGCTCTCCTTGGCGGAAATATGTATATTTACACCGAGTGCCTCCAGCATATCGGCGGAACCGCTTTCATTCCGGTCGGATTTATTTCCGTGCTTTGCCACCTTTACTCCTGACGCTGCCACTATAAAAGACGCCGTGGTGGATATATTAAAGCTTCCGGAGGCATCTCCTCCCGTACCGACTATCTCCAATACATCCATATCATGCTCGAGGGGCACTGCATACTTTTTCATACTGACCACGGCTCCCTCTATTTCCCGGGCTGTTTCTTTCTTTATGGAAAGTGCCGTAAGAAATGCCGCTGTCTGGGCATCTGTCGTTTCCCCGGACATTATATAATCCGTCACTTTTTCTGCTTCCTCTTTCGTAAGATCCTCTCCGTCGGAGAGCTTTTTTATCATTTCTTTAATCATGATCCGCCCCTTATTTAATGCAGTCAAAAAAATTCTTTAAAATATGCTCTCCTTCCGGAGTCATCACTGACTCGGGATGGAACTGAACTCCGAAAACTTTATTCTCCGTATCTTCGACTGCCATAACCTCACCGTCTTTTGTTCTTGCGATTACCCTAAGCTCTTCCGGAAGCGTCCTCTCTTCTACCGCAAGAGAATGGTATCTTGCCACTTTAAAAGGAACCTTTATTCCCTTAAATAAAATGCTTTTATTTTCGCAAAAAACATCCGATGTTTTGCCGTGCATAATTTCCCTTGCATAAGTGACTGTCGCACCATATGCTTCACTTATCGCCTGATGCCCAAGACAAACTCCGAATATGGGAATCACACCTTTTAATTCTTTAACAACACTCTCACATATCCCGGCATCTGCAGGCTTTCCCGGACCCGGAGATAAAATGATCGCTTCGGGGTGTATGTTTTTTATCCCGTCAACGCTTATCTTGTCATTCCTGATAACTCTGCATCCCGGTTTTAAGGGTTCTATCAATTGATACAGGTTATACGCGAAGCTGTCATAATTATCTATCAGTAAAACCATCTTTATCCCTCCCCGCTCATCTTCAAGGCATTTACCACTGCCTTTGCCTTGTTTACACATTCCTCGTATTCCTTTTCGGGAACGCTGTCATATACTATACCTGCGCCACTTCGTACACATACCTTTCCGTCTTTTTTATAGACAAGCCTTATTCCTATGCAGGTATCAAGGTTTCCAGTAAAATCAAAGTAACCTACGGCCCCTCCGTATATACCTCTCTTTTTTTGTTCTAATTCCTGTATTATCTCGCAGGCTCTTATCTTTGGCGCACCCGACAGAGTACCTGCCGGAAGTATGGCATCTATGGCATCCACCGCATCTTTATCATGACGGATCCTGCCCGAAACAGTTGAGCCTATATGCATGACCTTCGAAAACCTTTCTATCTGCATGTATCTTTCAACTCTGACGCTTCCCGGCTCACTTATCTTTCCTATGTCGTTTCTTCCCAGGTCAACAAGCATGTTATGTTCTGCAATCTCTTTTTCATCAGACAGAAGCTCTTCTTCAAGCGCCTTATCTTCCTCCTCGCTCCTGCCTCTGGGTCTTGTGCCTGCCAGGGGAAACGTGGTCACCTTACCGTCTTTGAGCCTGACAAGAGTCTCGGGAGATGCCCCTGCGATCTCCACGTCATCACTGGAAAAATAAAACATATAGGGTGAAGGGTTTTGGGTTCTAAGCAATCTGTATGTATCAAACAGGCTTCCATCTGCTTTCGCCGTTAATGGATTAGATAATACCACCTGGAATATATCCCCCTCTTTTATGTAGTGCTTTGCCTTTTCCACCATCATGCAGTATCGCTCTTTTGTAAAAACAGGTTTTAATTCTTCCTTCAAAGCCAGCGATTCAAACTCGTACTTTTTACCCTCTGCCAGAAGTCGCGCCATTTCCTTCAAGTTAGCTTTGGCTCTTTCGTAGATCGGTGTCAGGCTGAATTCCGATATCTCGCCTTCCGGCACATTTACTCCTGTTATCAGTATTATTTTTTGTCTGTCGTTATCAAATGCGATAAGGGAATTAAACAGCATAAGGTCTAAGTCTCTGAAACCTTCGTCTTCACTGCTCTCTAAGCGCAATCCCGGCTCGGCATACTTAATGTAGTCATAAGCGAAATAACCTACCAGACCTCCTGTAAGCGGTGGTTGTCCCGCTATAGCCGGACTCTTATATTCCTTTAAGATCTTTCGTATCTCTTCCCCGGGATGATCCACCCGTATTTCCTTTGTGTCTGTCCTTTTCCCTTCAAGAACCTTTGAAACGGTCATGACATGGTCTGAACATGTTATCTCCATTTCAGGCTCATATCCCAGAAAAGAGAATCTGCCCCACTTGTGATTGTCCGCAGCACTTTCAAGTAAAAACGCCTGTTTTCCTGCAGCTTTAATTATTTTCAGAACTTCAACCGGAGTAAATGCGTCAGAGAGGATCTCCATACATAGCGGAACCCTCCTATACTCCCCTCTTTTAAATATTTCCAATGTCTCTTTTGCATCAGGGTATATTTCCGATGCATATAAGTTCCTCAATGGTGTGTTCATGTTTTTCTCCTTTCTGTGCCCTGTGTTTTTCCGGATGATAGCGTAGGGACAAAGGTCCTACGCTCACCCTATTTTTGCTTTGTTGTCTATGTCAAAAGGCGGTTGTTCTTTACGCAAACCGGGATTCGCTCGAACCTCGTCCCTGCATTTTTTTATCCCGAAACACTTTAGGAAGGATATAAAAAAACACCCCGTCCCGACAAAAAAGCTTTGTCAAGGGACGGGATGCTTCCCGCGGTGCCACCCTGATTCACGAACAATTCGCGCACTTATTAAGAATACCAACATATCCTCTGTGATTAACGCACACATAACGTCATGGAATACTCGACTTTACAGTCTTTGACCATGCCCTCAGCGGTCCATTTGACAGGCTGCGAACCGACCCGCTCTCACCTTTTCGGGCTCTCTGTACGTGCATCTCCTGACGTTATCTCCGCATCAACGGTTTTGTGATATTTAATTGTTTGGAATTCTATCAGAGCAAAAACATGTTGTCAACCAACTATCAGATTTTTTTATAAACATATTCAAAAGTGAACTGATTATCAGGATCGCCTAAGAAAAGATCAAGACCTGTATCTGTTATTGTTCCTTTGTAGACATTCTCAATACCCATGAATTTTTCTTTCATAGTAAGGTTGTCTCCGTCTGCCTCCCAAGTGCATTCATAATCCATTCCGTTTCTGTTGTGAGTACCTGTTCCATCCTCGTTAAGAACAAGAGAAAAACCTGCTTCGTCCTCGGTCGGCGTATCCTATCCTTCTCTGCGTAGTATGTCGAAAGCTCCAAGTGTTTTATCAAACTCCACAAAAAGCCTCTGCTTAGGATGAGGACAGCTTTCCATTTCATTTCCTTTTTCATCATGCATTGAAATGGCTTTTATTTCGATATT